>JBGSUY010000333.1:0-2714 GCA_041753195.1 Chromatiaceae bacterium | reverse complement strand
TCGCTCATCAGACCACCCATACCATCCAGTGCGTGGTGGCGATCGTCTCACCCGGAGCACTTCCGCTCAATATGTTGGCGCATATTTGTTACCTGTCAGTCTAGGAAGACTGAGTAACTTGTTAGTGAACCGTTCCTAAGGCTAAAAAAGGAGCCACTCGTGAGGTCATTGTTTCTGATTATTTGTTGTCTAGCTACGGCTAATGTAGTTGCCGAAGTCGACTATGACGAAGTTTTGTCTATCCGAGAAAAGCTATATGATTACTACGATAAAGGCATCGCTCTACATAATTCGTACAATTTTAACGACCTCAACCAACTTAAGGCGTGCGTTTCGAAGAATGGATACCTGCGGGATGAAGTCAAGCAACTTCAGGCTAGGGTAAAAGATCTTGATATCTTTTCCTTCCGCGTGGATCTCACCCTCGCAGCTGATGCCGCCTTTCGTTGCGTCTATTGCGGCGGCAAAAAAGAATCTTGCGAAAACATTAAAAACGAACTTGTTCGTATGGAGGGCAAGCTAAGTGACGCAGGAAAGCTGCCTTAATCGGGTAAGGGCGGGTGTTTAACCCGCCCTCCCCACACCACCTGGCATGCGGGTCCGCACTAGGCGGTTCACAACCATCCCAACCATCCCAACCATCCCAACCATCCGCCAACCATCCGCGGGGTCAACCATCCGCGGGGTCAGGTCTTGCAATCCAGCATCACTAGACTATTCTCTGTAGCATGAGCAGACCCCTCCGCATCGAGCTCGCCGGCGGGCTCTACCACGTCACCTCACGCGGTGACCGGCGCGAGGCGATCTATCGCGACGAGCAGGACCGCCTGGACTGGCTCGCTGTGGTGGGCGAGGTGTGCAGTCGTTTCAACTGGCGCTGCCACGCCTACTGCGAGATGACCAACCATTACCACGTGGTCGTGGAGACGCCGGATGCGAACCTCTCCAAGGGGATGCGTCAGCTCAACGGCGTCTATACTCAGGCGACCAACCGCCGCCATGGGCTGGTAGGCCATCTCTTCCAGGGTCGGTTCAAGGCCATCCTGGTGGAACGCGATGCGTATCTGCTAGAGCTGGCGCGCTACGTGGTGCTCAATCCCGTGCGGGCGGGCATGGTCCCGGAGGCGGGCGACTGGCCGTGGAGCAGCTATCGGGCGATGGTCGGAGAGGAGCCAGCCCCTGCCTGGCTGGAGACCGACTGGGTTCTCGGCCAGTTCGATCAGGAGCGTTCCCGCGCGCGAGTCGGCTACGCCGCCTTCGTCCGCGAGGGGATTGGACGGCCAGACGTCTGGGAAGGCCTGCGGCATCAGGTCTTCCTCGGCAGTGAGACGTTCGTGCAGCGCCACTGCGCTTCTTCCAGGCCCCCCGAGCGGCTGCGCGAGGTTCCACGCGCCCAACGGCGACCGCTCGCCAAGCCACTCGCGGACTTTGCCCGCCGCTACCCCGACCGGCGCGAGGCAATGGCCCGGGCCTTCCAAACCGGCGTCTACTCCATGCAGGAGATCGCCGACTATTTCGGCGCACACTACTCCACCGTGAGTCGAGCCGTGCGCCGACTGGAAGCCGAACAATCCATCGGGCACAGTGCCAACGCGGTTTGATCCGCGGCATTCTGAATGTTAGGCAGTACCGACCGGATCACTGCGAACCTAGACAGTGGCGATGCGCAGGTTTTGGTAACAGATGAAGATCTCCGAAATCTTGGCGATGCTCAAAGATGACGGATGGTATTTGGTCGCCACGAGAGGAAGTCACCGTCAATTCAAGCACCCGACCAAACCGGGTCGCGTGACGGTCCCCGGGAAACCCAGCGATGAGGTTGCGCCGGGAACCAAGAGTAGCATCTTCAAACAAGCAGGTTGGAAATGAGATTATGCGCTACGCAATCGTCATAGAAAAGGCAGAAAGCAACTTTTCTGCCTACGTCCCTGACCTTCCCGGTTGCATCGCTACGGGGACATCGGTCGAGGAGGTCGAAAAGGAAATCAAAGAAGCTATCGCGTTCCACTTAGAGGGTATGCGAGAAGATGGAATGACACCTCCCGCTCCCCAAAGCCAGGTGGAGTATGTCGAAGTCGCTGCCTAAGGAAAATTCAGCGGACGCGCCAAATACGCGCGCCGCTGATTTGTGTCGTTGAGCGGCCGTCAAGAATCATGCATCAATCCATCTATGGAAACGAAGCACGACATTGATGCCGATGATGACATGCGCGAAGAGTATGATTTCCCCAGCATGAAGGGCGGCGTTCGCGGAAAGTACGCGGAGGCATTTGACCATACGGCAACCACGGTTCTTCTAGATTCCGACGTTGCCAAGATATTCCCGGACTCGCAGCCCGTAAATGAAGCGTTACGCACCCTGGCGCGCGCTACGCAAAGGCAACGATAACGCGCAAAAATAATGTCAACTCTTACCGTGCTTGACCAGCAGGCGGGCGCGGCGGCGATCGCGATCCTCCCCGCACGGTAAGGCCTCCGTCAGGGTCAAGGCACGCTCGAGATCCCGCGAGCGGTGCTCGTGGTAGCGCGCCAGGGCGGCCCTGGCCTGGAGATCCCCGGTGGCCTCCAGGGACTCCCAGATCGCAACCGATTGGGCCCATTGGCCCGCGCACCGGTGCAGGGCAGCGAGGTCCAAGAGTCCGGCATGGTCAAGGGAGCTGCGGTGGCCAGCCAGGAGTCCCAGGGCGAGGTCCAGGCGGCCTTGCTCGCGGTGG
>JBGSUY010000332.1:0-4942 GCA_041753195.1 Chromatiaceae bacterium | reverse complement strand
TCGCCTGCGAGAACGACGCCTATCCGGCGCTCGACATGGCCGCCCAGGCGGGCCTCCACACCACCCCCTTCGCCCGCGTCATCCCGGTGCGCTGCCTGGGCTCGGTGAGCCTGTCCTGGGTGACGGATGCGCTCAACTCCGGCTATGACGGCATCGTGCTCATGGGCTGCCGGCGCGACGACGACTATCAGTGCCACTTCGTGCGCGGCTCCAAGATGGCCGCCGAGCGTCTTAGCAAGGTGGGCGACACCCTCACTCAGCTCAATCTCGAGGTCGAGCGGGTGCAGGTCCACGAGGTCGCCATCACCGACATCAACCGCGCGCCCCAGTTGATCAATGACATGGCCGCGACCATCGAGAAGATCGGCATGAGCCCGTTCAAATTCTGACGCCGCCGGCGTGCGGCCGGGGTTTTCCGGCCGCCCGAGGCATCAACACGGATACCGGAGATCGTTCCAATGGGCGAGCTGACTACAGCGATGATCGAGAAGTATCGCAACAGCTTCTTAAAGGAGGTTGAGGCGAACGTGGAGGAGGGCGAGTGGGTCAAGATGTGCATGCAGTGCGGCGTGTGCTCCGGCTCCTGCCCCCTGGGTAAGTTCTGGGAGCATCCGCCCCAGGAGATCTTCATGATGATCCGCGCCGGCAAGCGCGATGAGGTCCTGAAGAGCGATTCCATGTGGATGTGCACCAGTTGCTACAACTGCATCGTGCGCTGCCCCCGCCAGCTCCCGATCACCCACATCATGCATGGCCTGGCCCACTACGCGAAGCGCCTGGGGATCGAGCCCAAGTCCAATCCCACCGCCAAGTTCGCCCAGATGTTCTGGGACAACCTGGTGGTCAAGGGGCGGGTGAACGAGCTCAAGCTCGGGCTGTCGCTCTATTTCATGAACGGGTTCGGCGAGGGCGTGAAGGTGTCCATGGGCAAAAAGAAGCTTGGCCTCAGCATGGTCAAGTCCGGTCGCATGAACTCCATGGAGATACTGGGGGGGCACGCGGTCAAGGATCTCAGCGGATTCCAGAGGGCGCTCAAGAAGGCCCAGGAGTTGGAAGACGCCCGCATCGCCCAACATGGTTTCAGGCAAGGCGCCTGAGTAGAGGATCCAACCCATGGCCAAGCGTGAATACTCCTTCTACCCGGGTTGCTCCTCCCAGAAGGGCGCCTCCTCCTCCAACTACCTGATCTCCGTCAAGACCATGTGCGAGGAGCTGGACGTCCAGCTCAACGAGATCCCGGACTGGAACTGCTGCGCCGCCTCCATTGGCTACGCCGGCGGCGGGGAGCTGCCCCGGCTCACCCTCTCCGCGCGCAACATTGCGCTCTCCGAGCAGCAGAACCCGGGTCAGGAGATCGTCGCCACCTGCGCCGCCTGCTGGCTCTCCACCCGCGAGGCGGCCGAGCGCCTGCACGAGGACCAGTCCCTGCTCGCCGAGTGCAATACCGCGCTCGCCGAGGCGGGCTTGAAGCTCAAGGGCGAGGTGCCCATCAAACACATGGCCGAGGTCCTGATCGAGGACCTGGGCTACGAGGCGATCGCCGCCAAGGTCAAGAAGCCGCTGGAAGGCATCAAGATCGCCGGCTATGTGGGTTGCCAGACCAACCGGCCCTTCGGCATCGCCGGGGAGTCCTACGAGAACCCCAAGTACCTGGACAAGCTGGTCGAGTCCCTGGGCGGAGAGCCCATCCCCGACTACGAGAAGAAGGTCCAGTGCTGCGGCGGGGCCCTAGCCTTCTCCGAGCCGGAGAAGTCCCAGGAGATGGTCAAGGAGATCATCGAGGCGGCCTACGACCGCGGCGCCGACATGATCGTCACCCCCTGCCCCGTGTGCCAGATGAACGTCGAGGTCTACCAAGACGACATCAACGCCACCTACGGCACCAAGTTCAAGATCCCGGTGGTCTACTACTCGACCCTGATGGCCGTGGCCTACGGGCGCAGCGCCAAGGATGCGGCGCTCAATGGGCAGATCATCCCGGCCAAGCAGTTGGAGGCCCTGGCGGCAAAATAGCCTCCAGCCGGGGTTCTGCTAGACTCAAGGCCCGCAAAAGCGGGCCTTTTTCGTATGGGTGACGGATGAACGCAGAAATATCCCGCGCCGAGCGGGCGCGGTTGGTCTCCTGTCTAAGATCAGGGCAACCGCCCTTCGTCAAGGACTTTACGCTGGCCTTAGAAGAGGACCTGGATGGCGAACCCGCCGTTCGCGTGTCGATGGTTGTCGCGGACGATGAGGTCGAAGGTAGCGCATTCCCCCGCCACGTCGAACAGGCCAGCAGCTGGATCGCCGAGGCTCTCTCCGCCTCTGGCGTCCAACGCTGGCCCTATATGAGCTTCCGTGGAGAATCCGAGGTGGGGACGACAAGTGAGCCTGTCGAGTGAGCTGCTAGCCCAGGCCAAGCATCTGGCGGCTAAGGAGCCCCGGCGACCCAGGGACGCGAGCCTTCGCAGGGCTGTGTCTGCCTCCTACTACGCCTTTTTTCATCTGCTCACCGCCGAGGCCAGCACGTTCCTCGTGAGCGGTAACGGTAGAGGTGGCCTTCGCAGCTTGCTTGCCCGAGGCTTCACGCACTCGGAGATGAGCCGGGCCTCCAAGGCATTCTCCTCGGGGTACGGCGGACTTCCGGCTCACCTCCAGGCGGTCATCCCCGATCCACGGGACTTTCCTCCGGGTCTCAGCGCCATCGCCCGGACCTTCTACCAGGTTCAGGCCGAACGCCACCGAGCCGACTACGACCTATCATACCGGTTGACCCGCAAGGAGACGGCGGCCATTGTGAGCCGGGTCGAATGGGCCTTGGCCGAATGGCGAGCAATCCGGGGGACCGAGGGCGCCCGTGTATACCTTGTTGCGCTGCTGCTGTGGGAGCGGTGGAAGGCGCGCTAGCGGCGCAATGCACCCCGTTTATCCCACCTGCTCCAGGTGGAGATTTGTGTCATTCGCGCGGGCACTTGGCATACTGTCCCTGCCCCTGAGAATTACTTTCGGCGCGGTGGCGCGAGTTTTTCCCCGAGAATCCAGCCTTAAACGTATCGGAGCGATCGCTATGACCGAACAAATCACCTTCGGCACGACCGAGTTCGCGGACAATCCGGAGCCGCGTTGTCCGTGCGTGTTGCTGTTGGACGTATCCGGATCGATGCAGGGGCAACCGATTACCGAGCTCAATGCCGCGTTGATCCAGTTCAAGGACGAGCTCGCGGCGGACGTCTTGGCGATGAAGCGAGTGGAAGTTGGTGTCGTAACCTTCGGGCCAGTGCGGATCGAATTACCGTTTCAGGGAGCTGCGTCGTTCTATCCCCCGACCCTGCGGGCCCAAGGTGACACGCCGATGGGGGCGGCGATAAGACAGGGCTTGGCTATGGTGCGGGAGCGCAAGGATGAATACCGCTCCAACGGCATTTCGTATTATCGCCCCTGGGTGTTCCTGATCACCGATGGTGGCCCGACCGATGAGTGGCGGTCGGCGGCTGCCGCCGTGAGAGAGGGCGAAGCCGACAAGTCATTTGCCTTCTTCGCCATAGGTGTCCAAGGTGCCAACATGGACATCCTCAGGCAAATCAGCGTGCGGGAGCCGCTTGCCCTGGATGGGTTGCGGTACCGCGATCTGTTCAGTTGGCTATCCAGTTCCTTACGCGCCGTGTCCCGCTCCACGCCTGGTACCGAGGTCGTCCTGCAACCGCCCCAGGGATGGGCCAAAGTGTGACCTGGCTGGTGGTTGCGGCCTCGGTTGTCGGAACATCGCATGTCGCCACCGGCTCCCCTTGCCAAGATCGCTGCCTTGCCCGAGTAGAAACCGATCCGGGCAAGCCGCCCCTTCTTACGATATTCGTGGCGGATGGGGCGGGTAGTGCCGCCTATGGTGCGGCCGGCGCCGATTTGGCGATTGAAGCTGCTGCCGCCTTTGTCGCGGAGCACTATGCGACACCGGAATTCGCCTTAACCGACGCTTGGGCGGTGGACTGCATCCAAGCCGTGCGGGCGAGGATCTACGCCGAGGCGGAGCGTAATGCCTCGCGGGCCCGTGACTATGCCTGCACCTTTCTAGGTGTAATCGCATCGCCTCTAGGCACTCTGCTGATGCAGGTCGGTGACGGGGCTATTGTGGTCGATGTTGGAGGCGGGTTAACGGTACCCATTGCCCCTATGGCGGGGGAGTACGCGAACATGACCCACTTTGTCACAGACGAGGACGCGGTCGATGTGCTGGCCGTCGAGGTGTTGCCTGCCGGCGCCAGAAAGGTGGCGGTCTTTACAGACGGACTTCAGCGACTCGCGCTCAATCTGACCGACAACACCGCTCATGAACCCTTCTTCGCCCCGTTTTTTGCGGTGCTGGCGACCGCGACGGCGGCGCAAGAAGAAGAGCTGGGGGCAGAACTGGTTCGGTTCTTGAGTAGTCCAGCCGTCAATGAGCGCACTGATGACGACAAGACCTTTGTGATCGCACTCTGGAGCGAATAGGTAAAGGATGACGAAAGCCTTCGTCACCGGATCAGGATCCCCCATCGAGATTGGGCGAGAGCTGGGGAAGGGCGGCGAGGGGACCGTCTATGAGGTCCCAGCTCACCACAACCTCGTTGCCAAGATCTACAACGCCCACCACCTTCCCGATGCCGCAAAGCAAGCCAAGCTGCGCTTTATGGCGACTACGGGCGATGCGCAACTGCTGAGCTATGCGGCGTGGCCCCGAGACACACTCCACAGATCCCGCAATGGGGCCGTGATTGGTTTCCTAATGCCCCGCGTGTCGGGGCGTGCGGAACTGCACGAGCTCTATAGCCCTGCACACAGGCGACAAGATTAGGAACGGTTCACTAACAAGTTACTCAGTCTTCCTAGACTGACAGGTAACAAATATGCGCCAACATATTGAGCGGAAGTGCTCCGGGTGAGACGATCGCCACCACGCACTGGATGGTATGGGTGGTCTGATGAGCGA
>JBGSUY010000331.1:0-5689 GCA_041753195.1 Chromatiaceae bacterium | reverse complement strand
CATCCGCGCCGCCGCCGCCATCGCGCTCCACCAGCACCAGCCCCTGATCCCGGCCGGGGGCGGGGACCTGCGCACCGCGGCCATCATCAGCAACCTCCAGCACATGATGGAGAACCAGGGGATTGGCGATAACCACAATGCCCCGGTCTTCGTCTGGTGCTACAAGCGCATGGGCGAGTTCATCCCCCAGCTCATTGGGGAGGGAAAGTCCCCCCGCTGCATGCTGGAGTACTCCGGCACCCTGCTCCATGGGCTGCGCAAGATGGGCGAGCATCACGTGATCGATGCCCTCAAGGGCATGACCTGCAACCCGGACTTCAATTGGGCGGTGGAATGGCTCGGTATGCCCTGGGGCCACGCGGTGGCGCCGTCCACCCCGGTGCAGGACTTCCGGCTCCACGTGCGGGCCTTCCAGCACCACTTCGCCGCCATCTTCGGCTGGGATGCCCTGGAGCGGGTGCGGGGATTCTCCCCATCGGAGATGGCCCTGCCGAATCACCCGGACGTGGCCTATGAGTTCGTCAAGACCCTGGTGGACAGCGGCTTCCAATGGGTCCTTGTGCAGGAGCATTCGGTCCAGCAGGTGGGCAATGCCCGCCACCCGGAACGGCCGCACATCCCCCACCGGTTGGTGTGCACCAACTCCAAGGGGGAAACCGCGAGCATCATCGCCATCGTGAAGACCCAGGGGTCGGACACCAAACTGGTCGCCCAGATGCAACCCTGGTACGAGGCCCAGGGGCTCCAGCGTCTGGAGCTGGCCGGCCGGTCCATCCCGCCCCTGGTGACCCAGATCGCCGACGGCGAGAACGGCGGGGTCATGATGAACGAGTTCCCGGGGAAGTTCATGGAAGTGGTGGGGGCGGCGAGCGGCACGGAAGTCCCCTTGATGAACGCAAGCGAATATCTGGAGTACCTATTCGCCGCTGGCATCAAGGTGTCTGACCTACCGGAGATCCAACCCCTCTTCCACGACCGCATCTGGGCCCGCATGCAGCCCGGCGACGGGCCGGAGCGGCTCGCCAAGGTCATCGAGGAGCTGAAGCGCGAGGACGGCCGCTTCCACATGGACGGCGGGAGCTGGACCAACAACCTGTCCTGGGTGCAGGGCTACGACAATGTCCTGGGGCCCATGGAGGAGGCGAGCGCGCTGTTCTTCGAGAAAATCCTGAAGGCCGGCGTCCCCACCGACGACCCCCGCTACCGCAACGCCCTGTTCCATCTGATGGCCTCCCAGACTAGCTGCTACCGCTACTGGGGCCAGGGGCTCTGGACCGACTACGGGCGGGAGATCTGTCGCCGGGTCCAGGACATCATCCATTACGACTTTGGGTGATGGCGTGTGGGTGATGGCCCTGGGATGATGGCAGGCGAGACCGTACAGCCGATCGCCTTCGGCCTCATCGTCATCGGCGACGAGGTGCTGAACGGCGAGCGCTCGGACAAGCACCTCGCCGCCTTCAAGGAGCGACTCGGCAGCCGGGGCCACGGACTCGCCTGGTACTGGACGCTGCCCGATGAGCCCGGGCTGCTCACCGAGCACCTGCGGTTCTCCATGGGGCTCGGCGGACCGGTCTTCATCTGCGGCGGCATCGGGGCTACCCCGGACGACCACACTCGAGCCTGTGCCGCCGAGGCGGCCGGGGTGGACCTCGCCCGTCACCCGGAGGCGGCAGCCCTCATCGAGGGCCGCTTCGGAGAGGCCGCCTATCCACTGCGCATCCGCATGGGGGACCTTCCCCGGGGCTGCGACCTGATCCCCAACCCCATCAACCAGATCCCTGGCTTCAGCCTGCGGGGACATTGGTTCCTGCCGGGGTTCCCCCAGATGGCCTGGCCCATGGCGGACTGGGTGCTCGATCGGCACTACCCCAGTGCCAAACCCCTCGAGGAGGCGTCCTTAAGGGTGCTCGGCGTGCCCGAGAGCCAGCTCATCCCCCTCATGGAGGAGCTCGGGCGGCGCTTTCCGGCACTGAAGCTGTTCAGCCTGCCGCACCTCGGGGAGGATCCCCACATACTCCTGGGGTTTCGCGGACGGGGCGGCCTGGGTGAGGCCATGGGGGCCCTGCGGGAGGGTCTGACCCGAGCCGGCGTGGTCTTCGAAGACTCCAGACACTGACCGCCCGGCGGCCCGGACGGGCTGTCATCGCTCCTTCACTTGAGGGTGTTAGGGTTTGCCCCTATCTTACCCTTTTGACGAGCTGGACCAATGTCCACGCCTGTGCACCGCGGCCGCATCTCCACTGCCCGACCGGGTTGGGTCGGAGGTCTGGCTGGATCCGCTCCGGGCCTCAAACCCCACCCAAAGAGCATCAACCCGAAGCGCCTCCTGGAGCCGTAATGGAATCGGACATCCTGATCGAAACCCTGCTCGCCGCGGGTCTGGTGGCCTTGAGCGTCTTGTCCCTGAATCTGCTGGTCCTGACCCTCGCCCGCGTGCTGGCCCCTGAGCGGCGGGTGGAGCGGGCGTCCCTCTCGGACACGGGGCTCCCTCGGGTCCTGGTGCAGCTCCCGCTCTACAACGAGGGGGAACTGGTGCGTCGTGTCCTGCAGGCGGTGACCGCGCTGGATTGGCCCCGGGATCGACTGGAGATCCAGGTGCTGGACGACAGCACCGATGGCTCCTGCGCCTTGAGTCGCCAGGCCGTCGAGGAGCTCCAGGCGTCCGGCATCGCCATCGAGCTCCTGCACCGGACGCGCCGAACCGCCTACAAGGCGGGTGCCCTGGCGGCGGGGCTCGCCCGCTCCGATGCCCCCTTCGTGGCCATCTTCGACGCGGATTTCATTCCCGCCCCCAGCTACCTGCGGGAGACCATCGGGGTGCTCATGGCGGATCCCGCCCTGGCCCTTGTCCAGACCCGATGGGGCCACCTCAATCCCGGGGGCAATTTTCTCACCCGCGCCCAGGTGCGCCTGCTCGACGCCCACTTCCGGGTGGAGCAGGAGGCGCGCTTCCGGCTGGGGCTGCCGGTGCCCTTCAATGGAACCTGTGGGGTCTGGCGACGCGCGGCCATCCTGGACGCCGGGGGCTGGCAGGGCGACACCCTGACCGAGGATCTGGACCTCAGCCTGCGCGCCCGGTTGCGGGGCTGGCGCTCTGCCTACCTGAACGACGTCCTGGTACCCGGTGTCCTGCCCGAGTCGGCGCAGGCGTGGCGGGCCCAGCAGTTTCGCTGGTCCAAGGGCTTCGTTCAGTGCGCCATCAAGCTGAGTCCCCTGGTGTGGCGCTCCGATGCCCTGCCGCTGTGGCAGCGTGTCATGGTGACCCTGCAGATGGCCCAGCCCCTCGCCTTCCTGGTCGGCCTCGCCTGCACCCTGCTTGGCCTACCCATCATCGCCGGTGCCGTGGTGGCGAGCCCGGAGTTCACCCGCCTGGCGGTCGCCGCCTCCCTGCTCGGCATGCTCGGCCCCCTGGGCTTTCTGGCCGCAGGGGTGAGCCGCGAGACCAGCCCCCGCGCCCTGCGGGAGCTCGTGGGCACCCTGTTTCTCACCACCGGTCTGCTGATCTCCAATGCCCGGGCCGGGATCGAGGCCCTGCTCGGCCATCGCAGCGAGTTCGTGCGTACCCCCAAGCCCAGCGCCGGGGCGGGCAATCTGCCCAGTTCCCATAAGGCCCTCGGATACTACGGCGTGATGGAGGTAGGGGCAGCCCTTGGACTCCTCGGCTTCGCCCTGCTCGAGCGGCCACTCTCCGCCTTCTATCTCACCCTGGTGATCGGCGGTCTGCTGGTGCTCGGGCTGATGCAGCTTTTCGACGGCCGTGATCCCCTAAGGCCGATCCGAGCCTGGCGTTGAGGCGCTTCGGACGGGAGCCGAGCGCGTTCGGGTCGGGCTGTGTCTCATTGTCCGGGGCCACCGGCCGCCATTGGCGGCCTTTGGCTTCATGCCCTTCCGCCCTGACCGCTGCGGCTTGGGGCTGAGGTTGGCTCCGACATCGCTTCCCAAGGGCGTGACGCGGGGCCTATGCTCGCACCCTTTCGGGCCTCGCCGGCGCCCGCCGCTGGGGCGATTGCACACTACAGCCAGGAGCGTCGAGGATGAAATTCGTTCAAATGGGCCCAGCGCGCCGGGGTGCGGCCTCTAAAGACCAGATCGGCAACCTGGTGGCCGGTGTGGATGCGATCGAGGTCAAGGCCACCATCCCCGATCATCAGATCGAGCCGTCCCTGCACCGCTATCAGCTCACCGTCGACAATGACGAGGAGCGCTACATCTATTTCTTCGACACCCCGGACCTCGAACTCTACCAGGCCGGAATCATCGCCCGTGCGCGCCGTATCGTGGGCGACGCGCACGACAGCACGGTGAAGTTCCGCCCCGTGGTGCCCACTGAGGTCCCCCGGGCCTGGGGGGCGATTGATGGGTTCAAGCTGGAGGCCGATGCGAGCGAGAAGGGGGTCGTGAAGTCCGCCTCCCTGACCATGCCAGTGCGCAAGGGACTCATCAAAAAGGTCGTTGCGGGCGAGCAGCCGATCGGCGCCCTCTTCACGGAGGAGCAGGAATCCTTCATCGAAGACCTGGGCGGGCGGCGGATCGATTTCCAGAGCCTGGCCATCTTCGGTCCGCTCCAGGCCCACCGCTGGAAGTTCGAGGACCCCGGCTGCCCCTGGCCTTTGACCGCGGAGCTTTGGAAGCGGGTGGACGGGGCCCGCCTGATGGAGGTCTCCATCAAGTCCCCCGTGGCCCAGGCGGCGGTGGCCATCGCTGGTTTGATGGCCTTCCTGGCTGAAGTCGGGGCCGAGCAGGACCTGGAGCAGCAGGTCAAGACCCGCTGGGCCCTGCTCCATTACGCGGAGTTGGCGCGGGCCGAGGCCCAGGCCGAGGCCAAGGCCAAGGCGGAGGAGCGGGAGAAGGCGCGGGGAGGGGCACGCGGTTAGACCTGCTGGCCACGTTCATGGCGCAAGACGCGGGGGCAAGCATGACCACCATTATTCCGCGCTGGGAGTGGCGCACCTTCGGCGGGGATCTCACCGTCGCCGCGGCACGGCTCCAGGCGTCCGGGACCACCGGGGCCCAGGCGAGCGACGAGGTCTATCTCCTCTCGGCCCTGTGCGACGCGAACGTCAAGATCCGGGCCGGCCTCATGGACATCAAGCACCTCGAGCAGGTCAACGGGGATGGGCTCGAGCAATGGCAGCCGATCCTCAAGGCCGAATTCCCTCTCCCCGCCGAGACCGTGACCCGTGTCTTCGCGGCCCTGGGCCTGCCAGCCCCCGGTCTCCAGCGCCAGGCCTTCAGCCTGGACCAGCTCACGGCCGAGCTCGTCGGGCCCGAGCCCCGGCTGCGGGCCCTCGCCGTCCACAAGCAGCGCAACCGCTTTCGCATGGGGGGCTGCGGCTGCGAGCTGACGGAGGTAGTCGCCGCGGGTCGCGTGGCG
Organism: Chromatiaceae bacterium; assembly: GCA_041753195.1. Taxonomy (GTDB): domain Bacteria; phylum Pseudomonadota; class Gammaproteobacteria; order Chromatiales; family Chromatiaceae; genus Thiodictyon. The sequence continues at coordinate 312 of JBGSUY010000331.1, read as the reverse complement.
ACCACCCTGGCGGTGGAGTCCGAGGACCCGGTCGCCGTGGCCCAGACGGTGCGCGACCTGGGCCTGCAGGGCATCCCCAACCAGAGCTATCCGCGGGGCCTCAAGGCGCTCACCGGCATGATGGGGAACGCACCGGATGCCGGAGGCGAAGGCGCCGGACGGTGCTTCGCGGCGATCGACCTGGGCACCAATTCGGTCAAGCTCCACGTGGCCGAGCGGGATGCCGCCGGTCACTGGACGCGGGTCCTGGACCGCTCCGAGGTGACGCGACTGGGGGAGGGGCTGGCGGAGACCGGGCGGATCGGCCGGGAG
>JBGSUY010000330.1:0-7894 GCA_041753195.1 Chromatiaceae bacterium | reverse complement strand
AGGGCGCCACCTGGGGACGCTTCGACGTGCGCCTGTCCGGCCGGCTGCCGGTGCTGCGCCTGGTGGAGCGGGCCATGAACCTGCGCTCGCGCCTCACCGGCATCGCCACCGGGGACCAGGGGATCTTCGTCACCCGCGCGGCCTTCGCTTCGATCGGCGGTTTCCCCGAAATCCCCCTGATGGAGGACATCTCCATCTCCAAGGCCCTGCGGTGCCAGGCCAGGCCCGCCTGTCTGGACACCCGGATCCTCACCTCCAGCCGGCGCTGGGAGAAGCAGGGAGCGATCCGTACCGTCCTGCTTATGTGGCGGCTGCGCCTGGCCTATGCCCTCGGCGCCGACCCAGGATGGCTGGCTCGACTCTATGGCCGCTGAGTCATCATCCGAGATGCTCGGGACCCTGATCTGCTTCGCCCGGGAGCCGGCCTCGGGGCAGGTCAAGACCCGACTGATTCCCGCCCTCGGTCCCGAGGGAGCGACGCGCCTCTACCGCACCCTGCTGGGTGTGGCCCTGGAGGCGGCGGTGGGAGTGCCGAGGATCCGGCGGGAGCTGTGGTGCGCGGGGGGGCCATCGGACGGCGGGATCTGCTCGGAGCTTGCTGGGGTATATCGCATGACACTGCGGAGCCAGCCGGCTGGGGATCTCGGGGAGCGAATGGGAGGCGCCTTGGCTGAGGCCCTCACCCAAAGCGAGCGCGCCGTGCTTATCGGCAGCGACTGCCCGGAGTACAGTCCCGCCTATCTGGCCTCAGCCTTCGCTGCACTGGACGGCGAGGAGGTGGTCCTGGGTCCAGCCGCCGACGGGGGCTATGTGCTCATCGGGCTTCGGCGCATGGCCCCCGAGCTCTTCGCCGGCATCCCCTGGGGGACCGACCGCGTGCTCGCCCGCACCCGCGCCGCCCTGCGAGGCCTGGGTTGGACCTGGGCCGAGCTGCCGACCCTGCGGGACCTGGACCGGCCGGAAGACCTCAAGGACTTTCCCCATCTCCTTGACGGCGATGGCGCCCATCACCTGGACTGACACCATGCTCGCCCTGATTGACCGCACCCCCCTCTGGGTCCTGATCCTCGCCGCCCTGACCCTGGGGCTGGCCCCCTTTCTCCCGGAGCCCCACCTTTGGCAGAAGCTCAAGATGCTGACGGCCGGGGAGCTGGCGCGTCCCATCGACGTCTTCGATCTGGTGCTGCACGCCGCGCCCTGGGTCCTGCTCGCTGCAAAGCTGGGGCGCCTCGGCCGCTCTCGGAACTCATGAGCAGCCAGATCAGTCCCTCGTTCGTCATCGGGCCGGCCGGTTCATTGGGGTCCTGTTTGTGCGGGATTAGACGACCGAGACATGGCCTATCCTGTCGTTCCGCCCAGCACGCAGTGGCATGCCGCATGAGTGTGGTTCGCTTGTTTCGGGAGCTATGCCTGAAATTCGATGACCCCCGTACGCATCGTCCGACAGCCACCGCCCCGCGTCGATCACGGATCGAAGCAGGCGGTGCGACCCCTGACCCACCATCAGATCCTGGCCCTCATGGGGCCCTTTGCCTACCGCGATCGGCACCTGGACCTGACCGCGAGCCGGGGGGAGGAAAGGCGCCTGGCCTTCAGGGAGCGGGACCTCCCGGCCTCGGGAGAGGGCCTGCCTGAGCTGCGGGAGCTGTTGGTCCTGGAGGTGCCGGAGGAGGGGGACTATCGGCTGGTACGGAGGTGATGGCCTATCTCAAGGTGCGTCCGGACAAGCTCGGCGACACCCGGGCCAAGGTGGCCCTCCCGATCGGGGAGGCCCAGACCCTGATCATGGAGCCGCGCTTCGCCCGTGAGATCGAGGCCATCACCCGCCGCATGGAGGCCAAGATCTTGGTGGTGGTTGACCACCAGGTCCGACGGGGCGATTTCTTCGAGCCGGGTCGCTCCAGCCTGCAGGAACTGCGGCTTCAGGGAGGAGGGGGGCCGACTACTCCCCCCTGCTAGAGGAGGCCGAGCGCTGGGGGCCGGACCTGGCTGTCTTCGGGACCGACCCGGATGGTTCGGCCCATTACCGTCCTGCATTTCCGGTGCTATGGGCCGTTCCCAGCGCCTGCGCCATGATGCTCCAACCCTTCGGACGCAAGCTGGTGCTCGACTGAGGCAGTACCTGGAGTACCTGGTGTCAGGACTGGCCTTTTGTGGCGATCAGCGCGGCGACGACATCCATGGCCCGGTCGATGACAGCGACCGGAGTGTGGAAATGGGGCGAGAAGCGGATGCCGCCGCCCCGAGGGGCACAAAGGACACGCCTCTCCATCAGGCCCCGATGGAGTTGGGCCGAATCCAACCCGGGGACGCGGAAGGTGACGATACCAGCGCGCCTTTCCGGCGAGCGAGGCGAGAGGAGATCCAGACCTAGCTGGTCGATGCGGGCGATCAGATACTCGACCCGTTCCCCAATGGCCGCGGCGATGCGCTCGGATCCAACCTCCTCGATCAATGAAAGGCTGGCCTCCAGGGCGTGGATCCCCAGGAAGTTCGGGCTGCCGCACTCGAACCGCCGGGCATCCTGGGCGGGCGCCCAATCCGTGCGATCGTAGTCCCCCCGATGCTCCACCATGTTCCAGCCGAACTGGTGCAGGGCGAGCCGCTCCCGGATCTCGGGGCGCACATAGAGCAGGGCCAGCCCCTCGGGTCCCAGCATCCATTTGTGGCCGTCCGCCACCACGAAGTGGGCCTGGGAATCGGCCAGGTCGAAGGGCAGGGCGCCCAGACCCTGGATCGCGTCCACGCAGAGCAGGATGCCTCGCCCTCTGCAGAGGGCCCCCAGTTGCGGCAGATCGATCCGTAGCCCTTGTGCATACTGAACCCAGCTCACGGCGATGAGCCGTGTACTTGCATCACACAGAGCCAGCAGGTCCGCCTCCGGCTCCAGCGAGCCGGTGAGCGCCAGACCCCGCCAGGAGACACCGCGGTCTGCCAAAGACTCCCAGACAATCCGATTGGACGGAAACTCCTCAGCGATCCCTACGATATTGTCGCCAGGCTTCCAATCGAGACCGTAGGCAATGATGGAAAGGGCCTCGGAGGTGCTCTTAGCGAGGGCAACGTCCGCCGCAGACCCGGCGCCGATCAGCCGTGCGAGGCGCTCTCGCAGCCGCTGCTCCACGCTGAGCCAATCGGCGTAGGGCTCAGAGCCAAGTGTCCCGTTGATCTCGGCAAAGCGCCGCACCGCCTCCACGGTGCGCCGTGGCCAGGGTGCCACCGCCGCGTGGTTGAGGTGACAGAGTTCCGGATCGAAAGGAAACTCGTCGGAAAACAGGGATAAGGTGCCGATGCGCTTAGCCGCCAATACCAAGTACTCCTTGACGCTTTAGGGAGACCGACGGGCTGGCTAACAGCGATCCGACATCGCTGCCCCCCCGCGGACTCGGCCCCATAGTGCCACGCGAGGATGTATGCGCAAGCTGGTTTGTTACGCGGCGACTAAGGCGCCGCTAGCATCGTGCTAGCCGAAAAGGCCGATGTTCGGATTGCAGACTGGGCGACCGGCCGCCCCCGACCTGGGTCTCGTACTTGCGCATAATGTATACCCTGATGCCACCTTAGCCCCCGGAGAGCTTGTCAATCCCCTTGGAGGGGAAATCAAGCTCACCCCGAAGGGCATAGCAATGCCGCAGGGTCAAAATTGCCGGATATGCTTTCCCCGGAAGGGGCACCAAAGGGCGCCCCAATCACCGCGAGGGGGATGCGCAATGCCTCTGGGAGAGAATATCCGCCGCTTCCGGCAGGCTCGAGGCTGGACGCAAGGCCAGCTCTCCGAGCGAACCGGGATCAAGATCGGACACCTGTCGAAGCTCGAACAGGACGAAGGGGACCCGAAGGCCTCGACCCTCTACAAGCTGATCCAGGCTTTCGGCTGCACGCCGACAGCCCTGTTAAGCAACCCCAACCCCAACCGAGAAGCTGTCCCAGCGGATGCTATGCTGGCCCTGATCTGGGAGCGCGTGGACAGCCTCCCGGAAAAGGCCAAGGCGGACTTGGTTGAAGTCTTGGACCGCTACTGCATGGGCTGGGAGATGGAGCTTGCCGTCACCCAATCACCCCGGAAAAGGCAAGCCGGATGGAAGACCGAACAGGCACCCTAAGACCCCCCCGAAACCCTCCCAGTCCGACCCACCGGACAAAGTGGGGGTGTTACACCTCCCCCCAACCCCGCCCACAAGCTCCGAACCCGGCCCCGGAATGCGCGCGGCCGCGCTACGCGCGTCCGCGCGCATTCCGGGGCCGAGCCCTTCGCTACGCAAGCTGGATCAGGGCACGGAATCTGGGAGGCAGCTTCGGGGAAGCGTTCACCAAACAGTGAACGTTCCCAGATCTGGGAACGGGGGAGGCGGGGAGGGGGCAGGGGAGCCCGGGGAGGTCAGAGGGGTAGGAGGGTTGGACTTGATTAGACCGGGGCACCCAGTCGGGGCCCCTAAGGCGAGGGCTTGCCACGTTCGAGACTTCACGAACGCCTGGGAGGGCAGGGGCCCGCATCCATGCGGGCGGACCGTGGCACAGCCACCGGTGAGGCTTCGCACCGAAGATTCACATAGGGCAGAGCGTTCCCCAGCCCGGGAACGCGTCCTGAGGGCTCGTACCGGCTCTGAGGGGCAACTGCAGAAGGCTTTCAGGGTGGGAAGGTGGAGGGCTGAGGGGGCATCCCAGCCGGGCCCCGTCCGGGGGCCCTGGTTCGGGAATCAGCAGGAGGGGGAGGGCGGAGCTCCAGGAGGACACGGCCACTCAACCCACCAACGCTTTCCAGCATCGAACAGCTTGCAGACGTAGAGATCAGGTCGGCCTAGATGATCAATCACCCATTGCGCCTTCGCAGTATCGCGAAAGCGCATCGCTTGGCCCGGATCTCGATAGAAGGCACGCAGCTCAGAACCTCGGATATCAACCGCACCGAGAAAGAAATCATCCCGGCCCCAAGACCCGATGATGTACCCGAGGGCCTTCCGCTTCATATCACGCCGCCTTCTTCTGCTCCTGGACGAACGCCCGCACGTCCTCCCAGGACTTGACCGGCCGCTCCAGGACGAGCAGCCGCCGCCGGATCGGGACCACGTTCCCGGCCGCGAGATCGCCCCAGCTCAGACCCGCATCGAACAGGACCTTGCGATGCTCGAACCACGTACTACGCCGCATCGACTCCGCCGCCTCTTTGTGACCCAACATCTTGACTAGTCCCCAAGTCCGATACGCCGACAGCGCTTGCCCTTCGGTTTTCGCTACCCGCTTGATCATTTCCAGCTCGCCCATTTCAGCCACCTCGACTTGCCCAATCAGCCCAGACCAATAGCCCAAATATGCCGCCGCCAGATCGACGGTCCACTGATTCACACCACTGAGCCTAACCCGTCGCCACCATTCATTGCCGAACATCGCTTCTAAGCGTAACAGAAGCTCCGCGAGTTCCAATTCTTCCGCTGTCGCTTGCGCCTTTCCCGTGGACACCATCATTCGCAGATGGGGCCCCTTGTGATAAGCCTTCGACGAACGCATGGCGCTACCGACCGACCAATACACCGTCTCACCACGGCGGGTATCGACCTTGTAGCGCCCGCCGTCGAATTGCCTCAGATAGGCGAGCGCCTGACGGACCTCAGCCGCACACCCGAACACGTAGTTCTCCGTGACGTCCACCTTAGAGATGATCCAAGCACCGAGCCCCGGTAGCGGAATCTCGGGGAGCGCTTTCCGAGCCAGCCGCAGATGGGCCTTGCCGCACTGGATCAGGTTGTCCGAACCCCAAACGTTGTTGGGGAGACCCATGGACCGCGCCGGACTCCCGGAGACCGTGATCCGCGACGCGCTGACCTTGATGGTCACCTGGTGGGTGTCAGAGCGCACCGACTCCCGACACGGCGCCGACCATTCAAGCTCGCCAGTCGCGGGACAGATCTTCTGGATCTGCCAGTTCTGACGCGCATGTGCCGCGCATCGGGCCCAAAGATGCTCGGGTAGGTCCAGATGCATGGTGAGCCAGTCGATCACCCGACGGCTTCCGCCTTCGGTGGCCGCTGGTCCTCGAAGACCAGCTCCTGGAGCTCGGCAATCCGCGCATCGGCCCGCGCCAACAGCCGGACCAACTCGGCATTCTTGCGCCGGTACTCGCTGACTTGCTGACGCCAGAACACCAGCGCCTGGAACTCGCCGGGGGAGATGCCGCCCTTGGAGAAGCCCGGGGGGAAGAAGCAACCGCGATGGACTTCCCAGCCGTCCCAGCCGTCCCAGGGCACGAAGCCCGCGAGGACCGCCAGCAGACGGACCGCTGAGACGTCCGGGTTACCCTCCGAGCGCCAGCGCCGATAGGTCCGAAGGGAAACACCGCAGAGCGCCGCGGTCTCGGCATTGCTGAGCCCGCAACGGCCCTGAAGCTCCCGGAGAACGGTCGGATTGGCCCCCCAGCCTTCGCTTAAGACCTCGGCCTCAGACCAGTCAGTGCGCGGCCCCGGGCCCCCCGGCCCCGTGGGTCTGATTGCGCATAATGTATAGCCAGTCGCCACCCTGCCCCCGGAAAGCTTGTCAATCCCCTCGGAGGGGACATCTCGCTCACCCCGAAGGGCATATCAATGCCGCAGGGTCAAAATTTCCCGATATGCTTGCCCCGGAAGGGGCACAAAAGGGTGCCCCAGTCACCGCAAGGGGGGTGCACGATGTCTCTCGGGCAGAACATCCGCCGGTTACGGCAGAACAAGGGTTGGACTCAAGGGCAGCTCTCAGAGCGAACCGGGATCAAGATCGGTCACCTATCGAAGCTAGAACAGGACGAGGGGGACCCGAAGGCTTCGACCCTCTACAAGCTCATCCAGGCGTTTGGATGTGCACCCACCGTCCTCATGGCCGACCCGGACGCGAGCCGAGAATTCACCCACGCCGACGCCCTCCTGAACCTGATCTGGGAGCGCGTGGACAACCTCCCGGACAAGGCGAAGGCCCAACTCATCGAGCTCCTCGACCGCTATTGCATGGGCTGGGAGATGGAACTTGCGGTCACCCAATCGACCCGGAAATGGTCCTCGGCCTTCCACCCGGTGGACCCTGAAAAGACCCCCTGAGGGCCAGGGAGAAAGAGGGTCTCAGCAGCGGGTTTGTCTACCACGTAGACAAATGTGCGGTATCACTGCACCGCACAGCCCTTCGGGGTGCCCTGAGGGGAAGGGGGAGGGGACAGGGGCGCCTGCGGCGCATAGATAGGCGGGGAGGAGGAGACCGATCGGCCCTTTCCCTCGGCAAAGTTCTTGGGATTCGCCCTTGATGCCCCGCCAGCATCGCAACAAGCCCGAGAGACCATCCCAGGGGCATCAAGACCGAATCCCAAGAAATGCCAGTATGGGGCGCGATCCAGCCGCGCGGCGCGGGAGATCCTACCGGCTGAGAGAAACCCTCCCCCCCCTATGATCGCCGAGTGTACGAGCCACCCCTTCCGCACAAGGGCAACCCCCATCCGCCCGACGGCTCGCCTCCACCCCCTCACAAGCCTGTAGCGCCTCCACAGGCGAACCGACGGGAGGACGGGGCCCCTCCCTTGCGCTCCAGGGGCCCCCGGCACGTGGAGGGGCTCTCAGAGGGGCGGGAGGGCCGTCCCGTGATGGGGAAGCGAGATGAGAGACCTAGCAGCCGAAGGCGCGAAGCGCCGTGAGTGCGATCGCTGGGACGCGGTCCTGATGAAGTACTTCGCAGGCCGAGAAGGCGAGCCGCCGTGGTACTGGATAGGCCCGGAGCGGCAACAGCGGATGGCCTACTGGGGCCTGAGAGTCTGTGAAAAAACCTCCAACCCCGTGCTCCGCTGGGGTACTGGGGTAGAATGGCCCCATTGAAGTAAGGGGGGCGAGCGATGAGCGACACGATCCAGCCGGGACTGTTTGGAGACGACCCGGAAGCCGCAGCG
>JBGSUY010000329.1:0-20495 GCA_041753195.1 Chromatiaceae bacterium | reverse complement strand
GCCCGGCGGTGGCTTGGCCTGGCTCGGGCCCCGAGGCGAGCGATTGGCCCTCCCGGCCCCGGCCATGCGTGGACTGTTCCAGTACCACAATGCCGCGGCCGCCATCGCCGCCCTGGGTTGTTTGCGCGAGCGTTTGCCGCTCCCGGTCAACGCCATCCGCGCCGGACTCACCCGCGTCCGCCTGCCCGGGCGCTTCCAGGTCATCCCCGGGGATGTCACCTGGATCCTGGACGTGGCCCACAATCGGGAGGCGGCCCAGGCACTGGCGACCAATCTGGCGGCCTTCCGTTGCCCCGGACGGCGGCGCGCGGTCCTGGCGGTGCTGGCCGACAAGGACCCGGAGGCCATCGCCGGGCCTCTGGCGCCCTTGATCGAGACCTGGTTCCTCAGTCAGAGCAACGATCCCCGGGCCATGCCCGCCGAGCGTCTCGCCGAGCGACTGGCTGGGGTTTTGGGGGATGCCGGGCGGCGCGTCATGCCCGACCTGTCGGGAGCGCTGGATGCCGCCCTGGCGCAATCGTGCCGGGGCGACTGCCTGCTCGTCTTCGGCTCCTTCACCACCGTCGAGGCGGCCCTTCGCCGGATGGGCGGGGACCCATCGGCTGGTATACTGCGCGACTGAAGGCGGGGGTCGGGCCTCGTCGCCGAGCCATAGATTGAGGAGCCATGCGAGAAGGTGCCAAACAACGGTTGGTCGGGGCTGTGGTCATCGTCGCCCTGGCGGTGATCTTTGTGCCCATGCTGTTCGAGAAGGAATCGTCGGACTCGGAGCCGGCCGTCCAGGAGGCCATCCCCGAGGCCCCGCGCTTCGACCCGGACCTCAAGTCCGAGGTCTTCCTCGGGCCCGAGGACTCTGGCATCGGCGGTTTCGACTCAGGCGATGCGAGCGAGTCCCGAGCCTTGGCCCTGCCACCCCCGGGTGACCTGGATCCCGCCTCGGTTGCGGGAGTTGCCGGGGAGGATTCGGGGGCCCGCGAACCGGAGCCACCGGAGGCGGACCTCGTGCCCCCGCCGGTCGGCCCGGCCAAGCCCGCCCCCGAGCCCCGTTCGGCGCCACCGGCGACCCCGGTACTGGAGCCAATTGCCCCCCGAGGTTCCCGGGACGGCATGCCGTCCTGGGTCGTGCAGGTGGCGAGCCTTGGGACGCCGGAAGCGGCCGCGGAGATGGAGGCTAAGCTGCGCAAGGCCGGATTCTCCGCCTTCGTGGAGCAGGCGGAGGTGCGAGGCAAGCTGTTCTACCGGGTGCGTGTCGGTCCCGAGGTTGACCGAGCCGGCGCGGAGCGCACTGCCGCAAGGCTGCGGGATCAGCAGAAGCTCGATACCCTGATTCAGAATTACCCCTGAAGGCTCGGACTGCACGAGAAGACCCCATGAATCTCATCGATCTCGGTTTCATCGCGGTCATCCTGGTGTCGGCCCTCATCGGCCTCGGGCGGGGGCTGATTCGCGAGGTCCTGTCGCTCATCGTCTGGGTTGCCGCCCTCGGCCTTGCCTGGCTTTATCATAAGCCGTTCGGGGAGCTCCTGACCGCCCAGATCGCCCAGCCCCCGGTGCGTTTGGGTGTCGCCTTCGTCGCCATCGTCTTGATCGTCCTAGTCCTGGGGGCCATCCTCGGGTCCCTGCTCAGCCTAGGGATCCGCAAGGCCCACCTCGGCGGGGTGGATGGCGCCCTAGGCTTCGTCTTCGGGGCCGCGCGCGGGGCCCTTTTGGTGGCCATGGCGGTCTACTTGGCGAGCCTCACCCCGATGCCGGACGAGGCGTGGTGGAAGGAGTCCCAGACTGTTGGACAGTTCCGGGCCATGGCCGATTGGGTCCTGGGCCTGGTGCCCCCCCAGTTGCAGGATCAGCTCGGCCGTGTGTGAGCGGACTAGGGGCCGAATCTAGGTACAAGCGACGCCGCCGCAGCGGCGTGCCCCCAAGAACAGGTTCGGTAGGCGAGCGAGGTTCCCATGTGCGGCATCGTCGGCATCGTCGGTAAGGGCCCGGTCAACCAGTCACTCTACGACGCCCTGCTGGTCCTGCAACACCGGGGACAGGACGCGGCTGGCATCGTGACCTGCGAGGGCGATCGGCTCCATTTGCGCAAGGACAACGGGCTGGTCCGGGACGTCTTCCGCACCCGCAACATGATCCAGCTGCGGGGCACCATGGGGATCGGTCACGCCCGCTACCCCACCGCCGGCGCCGCCAGCTCCGCCGAGGCCCAGCCCTTCTACGTCAACTCTCCCTATGGAATTGTCCTCGCGCACAATGGCAACCTCACCAACGCGGAGGATCTGAAGCGCGACATCTACGTCGATGATCTCCGCCACCTCAACACCGAGTCGGACTCGGAGATCCTGCTCAACGTCTTCGCCCACGAGCTGCAGGTCCAGGGGAAGCTGCGCATCGACGAGCAGGACATCTTCCGCGCCGTGGCCGGTGTGCACCGGCGCTGCCGGGGCGGCTATGCGGCGGTGGCCATGATCCCCGGCTTTGGCATCTTCGGCTTCAGGGATCCCCACGGTATCCGGCCCCTGGTCTACGGGCGGCGGGAGACCGACGCGGGGACCGAGTACATGATCGCCTCCGAGTCCGTTGCCCTGAACACCCTGGGGTTCAGCCTCATCGCCGACGTGGCCCCGGGCGAGACGGTGTTCGTGAGCGTCGATGGGCAGATCTACACTCGCCAGTGCTCGGTCACGCCCGTCCTCTCCCCGTGCATCTTCGAGTTCGTCTATTTCGCCCGTCCGGACTCCATCATCGACAACATCTCCGTCTACAAGGCCCGATCGCGCATGGGCAAGCGTCTGGCGGCGAAGATCCGGCGGGAGTGGTCGGCTCTCAACATCGACGTGGTCATCCCCATCCCGGATACCAGCCGCACCGCCGCGCTGCAGCTCGCCAATCAGCTGAGCATTCCCTACACGGAGGGGTTCATCAAGAACCGCTACATCGGGCGGACCTTCATCATGCCGGGGCAGACGGTGCGCAAACAGTCGGTGCGCCAGAAGCTCAACGCCATCGACCTGGAGTTCAAGAAAAAGAACGTGCTCCTGGTGGACGACTCCATCGTGCGTGGGACCACCTCCCAGCAGATAATCCAGATGGCCAGGGAAGCGGGCGCGAACCGGGTCTATTTCGCCTCCGCCGCCCCGCCCGTGCGTTTCCCCAACGTTTACGGCATCGACATGCCGGCGGCCAGCGAGCTCATCGCCTCTGGGCGCTCCGAGCAGGAGGTGGCGCGTCTCTTGGGGGCCGATGCCCTGATCTATCAGGACCTGAATGACCTGATCGAGGCGGTCCAGAAGCGGGGCAAGAGCCACGTGGACCGCTTCGATTCCTCGGTCTTCGACGGGGACTATGTGACGGGGGACGTGACCACCGACTATCTCCGGCACCTGGAGGCCAACCGCAACGACCACGCCAAGGAGAACCGCGCCCGCCACAGCGAGACCATCATTGAGCTCCACAACACTGTCTAAAGCCAGCGGCACTGCAGGATCGGCCGACCCTGCGGACCTGGGTTTCGCAACGCGGGCGGTGCGCGTGGGCCATCACCGCACCCCCGAGGGCGAGCAGGGGGAGCCCATCTTCACCACCTCGAGCTTCGTCTTCGCGAGCGCCGCCGAGGCGGCCGCCCGCTTTGCCGGCGAAGTCCAGGGCAACATCTACTCCCGCTTCACCAACCCCACCGTGCGGGCCTTCGAGGAGCGGCTGGCGAGCCTGGAAGGGGGCGAGTCCTGCGTGGCCACCGCTTCCGGCATGGCGGCCATCCTCGCCACCTGTATGGGTCTGTTGAAGGGTGGAGACCATATCGTCTCCTCCCAAAGTATCTTCGGAAGCACCACGCTTTTATTCAATAAGTACCTGTCCCGATTCGGGATCGCAACCAGCTACGTCGCCCTCGACGACCTTGCCGCCTGGGAGTCCGCGATCCGGCCCGAGACCCGACTTCTTTTCTGCGAAACCCCCTCCAACCCTCTGACAGAGATGGTGGACCTGCCTGAGCTGGCCGCGATTGCCCGTCGGCACGGCTGTCTGCTGGCGGTGGACAACTGCTTCTGCACCCCGGCTTTGCAGCGCCCCCTGGAGCTGGGTGCGGACCTGGTGATCCATTCCGCCACCAAGTATCTGGACGGTCAGGGCCGCTGCGTCGGGGGTGCCGTGGTGGGGGACCGTAAGCTGGTGGGTGAGGAGGTCTTCGGGGTGCTGCGCACCGCCGGTCCCACCCTGAGCCCCTTCAACGCCTGGGTCTTCCTCAAGGGCCTTGAGACCCTGGAGCTGCGCATGCAGGCCCATTCCCGCTCCGCCGCGGCGCTTGCCGACTGGCTCGCCTTGCAACCGGCCGTTGAGCGGGTTCATTACCCGGGCCGGTCGGAGCATCCCCAGCATCATCTAGTGGGCAAGCAGCAGTCCACGGGGGGCGGGATCGTCAGCTTCGAGGTACGAGGCGGTCGGCCTGGGGCCTGGGGTCTGATCGACGCCACCCGGCTTCTCTCCATCACCGCCAACCTGGGTGACGCCAAGTCCACCATCACGCACCCGGCGACCACCACCCACGGGCGCCTGAATCCCGAGGAGCGAGCTGCGTCAGGGATCCGGGAGGGGCTGGTGCGTGTGGCGGTGGGGCTCGAGTCGGTCGTCGACATCCAGGCGGATCTCGCCCGGGGCTTGGCCCTGATGCCACCGGCAGCCGAGTGATTGGCCGCAAATGAGCGCAAATGCACGCCAATGGGTCCGGGCGGATCGATAAGAGAACGCGGGCTGAGCTCAGCGGATCCCGGGGGAGACGTGGAGGTCCTGCGGGCCAAGTGGGACCAGCGCTATCGATCCGCGGAGGGGCTTCCAGAGCCGGCCCTGATTCTGCGGGAATTCGGGCATCTGCTGCCCCCTCCGGCGGATGCGCTGGACCTTGCCTGCGGCCTCGGGGCCAGCGCACTCTGGCTGGCGCAGCGGGGCTTTCGGGTCAGCGCCTGGGACCTGTCACCGGTGGCGATCCGGCAACTCTCGGCGCAGGCCCAGGAGCGGGGGCTTCCGGTAGCGGCAGCCGTGCGCAATGTCATCTTCGAGCCGCCGCCGCCCGGGCGCTTCGACCTGATCCTCGTTGCCCACTTCTTGGAGCGGAGGCTGGCGCCCGCCATCGCCGCGGCCCTGCGCCCGGGGGGCCTGCTCTTCTATCAGACCTTCAGCCGGGAGGCGGTGAGCGACTGCGGTCCGTCCAATCCCATGTATCGCCTGGCCCCCAATGAGCTGCTGGGGCTGTTTCCGGACCTGATCGTGCGTGCCTACAGCGACGAAGGGCGGATCGGCGACATCGGTCGCGGCATCCGCGATCTCGCTCTCCTGGTTGCCCAGCGCCCTGAGGGGTCAGACCCCGAACCGCCGCCTTGAAGTGACGGCCGAAATCCGCAACTTGCCGATATCCATAAAGTCTTCAGGAGAAACGCACCATGCGCATGGACAAACTGACGGCCAAGTTCCAGATGGCCCTGGCGGATGCCCAGAGCCTGGCGGTGGGCCGCGACCACCAGTTCATGGAGCCCACCCATGTGATGACGGCCCTGCTGGATCAGGAGGGTGGGACGGTTCGCCATCTGCTGGCCCAGGCGGACCTGAACGTCAACCGCCTCCGCTCCGCCCTGGGTGAGGCCCTGGAGCGGCTGCCCCGGGTGGAGGGGGCGGCGGGCGACGTCCATGTGGGCAACGAGCTCAACCGCCTGCTCAACCAGACCGACAAGCTGGCCCAGCAGCGGGGGGACCAGTACATCTCCTCCGAGCTCTTCGCCCTGGCGGCGGTTGAGGACAAGGGCACCCTGGGCCAGTTGATGCGCGACGCCGGGGCCAGCAAGGGGGCCATCGAGCGGGCCATCACCTCGGTGCGGGGTGGTCAGGCGGTGAACGACCCGAACGCCGAGGAGCAGCGCCAGGCCCTGGAGAAGTTCACCATCGACATGACCGAGCGGGCCGAGCAGGGCAAGCTGGACCCAGTGATCGGCCGCGACGACGAGATCCGCCGCACCATCCAGGTGCTCGCCCGGCGCACCAAGAACAACCCGGTGCTGATCGGCGAGCCGGGGGTGGGCAAGACCGCCATCGTGGAGGGGTTGGCCCAGCGCATCGTCAACGGGGAGGTGCCGGAGGGGCTCAAGACCAAGCGGCTCCTGTCGCTCGACATGGCCGCAATCATCGCCGGCTCCAAGTTCCGGGGCGAGTTCGAGGAGCGCCTGAAGGCGGTCCTGAATGACATCGCCCGCCAGGAGGGCAACATCATCCTCTTCATCGACGAGCTCCATACCATGGTGGGGGCCGGCAAGGCGGAGGGGTCCATGGACGCCGGCAACATGCTCAAACCCGCCCTGGCCCGGGGTGAGCTCCACTGCATCGGGGCCACCACGCTCGATGAGTACCGCAAATACGTGGAGAAGGACGCGGCCCTGGAGCGGCGCTTCCAGAAGGTCCTGGTGGACGAGCCCAACGTGGAGGACACCATTGCCATCCTGCGGGGCTTAAAGGAGCGCTACGAGGTCCACCACGCCGTCGAGATCACCGACCCGGCCATCGTGGCCGCGGCCACCCTGTCCCACCGTTACATCACCGACCGCCAGCTCCCGGACAAGGCGATCGATCTGATCGACGAGGCCGCCTCCCAGATCCGCATGGAGATCGACTCCATGCCGGAGGAGATGGACAAGCTGGACCGGCGCCTGATCCAGCTCAAGATCGAGCGGGAGGCACTCAAGAAGGAGTCCGACGAGGCCTCCAAGAAGCGCCTGGCGGACCTGGAGGGCCAGATCGAGCGACTGGAGCGGGAGTTCGCGGACTTAGACGAGATCTGGAAGTCCGAGAAGGCGGCGGTCCAGGGTACAGCCCACATCAAGGAGGAGCTGGACCGGGCCCGTGTCGAGATGGAGACCGCCCGGCGCGCCGGTGACCTGGCCCGCATGTCGGAGCTGGCCTATGGCCGTATCCCGGAGCTGGAGCGCCAACTGGCCACGGCGGCGGAGCTGGAGCAGGGTGAGACCCGGCTCCTGCGCAACAAGGTCACGGAGGAGGAGGTCGCGGACATCGTCTCCAAATGGACCGGCATCCCGGTCTCCAAGATGCTGGAGGGGGAGCGGGACAAGCTCCTGCGCATGGAGCAGGAGATCGGCCGGCGGGTGGTGGGTCAGGACGAGGCGGTGCGCGCCGTGAGCGACTCGATCCGCCGTTCTCGCGCCGGACTCTCGGACCCCGGGCGGCCCATCGGCTCCTTCCTGTTCCTCGGCCCAACGGGTGTCGGCAAGACCGAGCTCTGCAAGGCCCTGGCCGCCTTCCTGTTCGACACCGAGGAGGCCATGGTGCGAATCGACATGTCGGAGTTCATGGAGAAACACTCGGTGGCCCGCCTCATTGGCGCCCCTCCGGGCTACGTGGGCTACGAGGAGGGCGGCTATCTCACCGAGGCGATCCGCCGCCGGCCCTACAGCGTGATCCTGCTCGACGAGGTGGAGAAGGCCCACCCGGACGTCTTCAATGTCCTCCTGCAGGTCCTGGACGACGGGCGCCTCACCGACGGCCAGGGACGCACCGTGGACTTCCGCAACGCCGTCATCGTCATGACCTCCAACCTGGGCTCGGATGTCATTCAGCAGCGAGCCCTCATGGGATCAGGCGAGGCCAACTACGCCGCCATGAAGGAGGCAGTGATGGAGATCGTCCGCCAAGCCTTCAGGCCTGAATTCATCAACCGGCTGGACGAGATCGTGGTCTTCCATCCGCTCGCCGCGGACCAGATCCGCGCCATCGCCCGGATCCAGATCCAGTATCTCCAGAAGCGGCTGGCGGACCGGGACATGACCCTGGCGGTGAGCGACGCGGCGCTTGGCCATCTGGGGGAAGCCGGGTTCGACCCGGTCTACGGCGCTAGGCCGCTCAAGCGTGCCATCCGGGCCCAGCTGGAGAACCCCCTGGCCCAGGAGATCCTGGCGGGCAAATTCGGCCCCGGCGACCGCATCGAGGTGGGGCTGCGGGATGGGGCCCTGACCTTCGAGCAGGTGATCGAGGGGGAGTTGGTGGACTGAGAGGTTGTGAAAAAATCGTCGCGAGCAGCCCCTTGGGCCCATCGAGGGCGCAAGGGGCCGCGCAGTGAGCGACGAGACATATCAGGTCGATAGGCGAGGAGCGAACGAGCACGCGACGCGGCGATCGGGGCGCGCAGTAGATTTTTCACAACCTCTGAGGGCGGCATCGGACCGACCTGATGCCGTGCCGACCTAAAGCCCCCAGGCAACCGGCCCCCCGCAACCCATCAGCACAATCCTACAACGATTACGCGAAATTACTCATGGCTTGACCCTAAACCCAGTACTAAGCTTTGGATTACCAAAACCTAGGAATTGGGAGGGATTTGCCATGAGGCACGTAATCCTCGTCGCATCGTCGGTCATCGGAGCTTTGCTCTTCGGCCCCCTGGCACCGGCCAAGGACCTGCGCGACATCGAGCTTCGGCGGCTGTTCGAGCCCACGTCCGCCGAGGTCAGGGCAGAGCAGGAGGGCCGCATCTATATCTACGAGGGACTCAAGGAGGAGGACATCGCCCGGGCCCTGCGGGAGCAGTTTCGACGGGTGGATTCCATGATGTTCATCCGCGTGCAGCCCACCCCCGTGGCCCCAACGCCAGGCCCAGTGGGTAATACGACCCCCGTCTACTACCAGAACGACGGCTGTTGAGGACCCGCCGGCTCGGGCTTGATGACACTGGTTCACCCAGTCGCGTAACGGTCGACTGCCGGTAACTGTCCCTTCGGATGCGGTTTCGGCTGAAATCATAAGGAGCTCGTCCATGCATGGGAGTCAATTGCCTTTTCCTGCGTGTACCACGACTTGCGGGGCTCTCGGCCTCGCGGCCCTGCTGTTGGCCCCGTCGGCGACCTGGGCCTTCGGTACGGACTGCCAAGCGGACCTGACCTGTAGTCAGTCCGCCTTGTCAGTGGTCGTACCCCCACGATCCCAAGGTCCGGATCTCTCCGCGTGGCGGCTCGCCTCCCTGACTGAGCCTCCGAGGGGTGCCGGTTCGGTCCCGGTACCGCCCGACCAGCTGACCGATCCGACCTTGGGCCTGGAGCTGGTCCTGATCCCCGGGGCCTGCTACCAAGTGCCAGGGGACCAAGGCCCAGCGACCGAGGAACCCGCGGTGATCTGCCTGGACCCCTACTATCTGGCCGCCCACGAGGTCACCTTCGACGCCTACGACCGGTTCGCCCGTGAGACCCAGCGAGACCTCCCAGAAGACGAGGGCTGGGGCCGGGGCAACCGGCCCGTGGTCAACGTCAACCTCTACGACGCCCTGGCCTTCGCCAAATGGCTGAGCCGGCGCAGCGGTGCACGCTATCGCCTGCCCACCGAGACGGAGTGGGAGCACGGGGCCCGGGCAGGCACCCTGAGCACCTACCCCTGGGGCGACACCCTCGGGAGCGGCCTGGCCAATTGCGCCGGGTGCGGCAGCCCCTGGGACGGCGAGCGCACCGCCCCGGTCGGCTCCTTCCCGCCCAATCCCTGGGGCCTCCACGACATGATCGGCAACGTGGCTGAGTGGACCTGCTCCATGCGCGACCCGGATCCGTCCACCTCTTATACCCAGTGCGACGGCATCTACGAGACCAGGCGCCGTGCCTACCGCAACGGGGGTTGGAGCGACCGCCCCGAGCGCCTGGGGGTGGCCTTCCGGGATTGGAACGCCGCCTTCCGGCGCACCGACGACGTGGGGTTTCGGCTGCTGCGCGAATGCACCGAGTGTGGCGCGGTGACCCCGGCGAATTCCGCCCTGGCCATCGTGAATCAGGCAAATAGGGACCGCGAGTGAGGTGCGAGGCGATGAAGCGGAACGGATTGCACGTCCTGAAACGCAACCTCGGGTTGCCGCTGCTGCTGATCGGGACCTTCATCGGGTCCTGGAGCGCGCCGCTCCTCGCGACCAGCGCGGAGGGCGCGGCCCTGTTCAAGTCCAAGGGCTGCCCGGTCTGTCACGGCCAGGACGGCAGCCACCCTGTGATCCAGGACTATCCCGTCATCGCCGGGCAGAATGCCAACTACCTGCTGCGCCAGATGCGGGACATCCGCGATGGGCGGCGCACCAACGGCCTGTCCCAGATGATGAGGGAGGCCGTGGCCCCAGTTACCGATGAAGAATTCTCTGTCATCAGCACCTGGCTGGCACTGCAGTAGAAGTCGGTGCTCGGCCGAGGTCACCGAGCGAACCGGAACGGAGGTGTGACGATGGTGCCCATGAACGCATCCCAGGCGGCCGTGCCGCAGAGTCAAGGGGATTTGCAAGCCGGGGGATGGTCCGGGAGGGCGGAGGGCCCGGTCTACATGGAGGTGGATGTGCCCCACTGGATCGAGATCGCCTCGGAGCTTCCGCTGCACTCCCAGGCGGATCAGGCCTCCCAGGGACCGGTAGGGGGGGCATTGCGGAACTCCGTCATTATGCTGGTCTCCGGTCCGGAGGATGGGGGTCGAAGGGCGACGCTGGCCTTCGCCGCGGCCTGCACGGCCCTCTCGCTGGACCTGAACGCCCAGGTGTTCCTGATTGGCGACGGGAGCCATTGGGCCTATGCGGGTGCTAGCGACGGCGTCCATCAGAAGGGGTTTCCGCCGCTCTCCGAACTCATGGACACCTTTCTCGACCTGGGTGGCGAGGTGTCGATCTGCTCCGCCTGTGACGGCGTCTGCAGCCTGCCCGGCGCGGACGGCGAGGCGAAACGGCGGCGCCAGGAGATCCAGCCCCGAGGGCTCGCGGCCGTCCTCACCCATCTGGTCGGAGGGACCTCCCTGACCTTCTGACGCAGCACGGTCGGGCGGCTCGCTGGAGCTGGCTGCCCCCGACGCGTCTCAGACCCGGGTGCTTGCGGGGTTCCGCAGCCGCCGCGTCTTCTCCACCATGCGGTAGGTGGAGCGGTTGTTGTTGAAGCGCGAGACCTGATCCAGTTCTACCCACAGCGCCTGATGGGACTCGTCGTTGTCGTGGTCTTGCGCGTCATGGGGAAGATCCTCATCGGCAGATTCTCGATAACGGATACACCCCGCTGGGACGGCCCGCCAAACAGCCGCCGAAAGGTCCTAGCTTCGATCTCTGCCGAGCCGGCGAGCCAACCTAACCTAACAGGCATGGCGGATCTCGGCGCGTCCCACTCCCGAATCTCCGGGCGGGACGGGGCAAGTGCCGCGCCCCGTCCCGTTCACTTGGAGGCTAACCGTATCCCGCTGCGCTCATGCCTCCGCTGCGCATCGCGGGTGTATCGCCCGGGCTATACCGGCGTCTTACTCGCCGAGGTAGCATGCCGTATCGGAGATATAGACGGGCAGTCCGCTGTCTTTCCAGCCCACCGAAGGCCCGGTAGGCCCGCCAATCGCCAGGTCGGTCCACCCCAGCTCGGCCACCTTGTCCGTCGGGCGACCCGGATAGCCCACATTGGCGTTGTAATCGCCGCCGTAGTCGGAGCCGTTGAAGCCCCCGAGCCCCGCTACGTGGGCCCCTTCTGGCAGCCCCGTGGCGGCCGCCCCCTCCGCGGTGACGGTATATTGGTCGCCAGCCCGGTCGATCTCATAGATGGCAGCGAATTTGTCCGCGACATCGTCATCCAGGAAACCGTAGGGACACTGGGTGCTGCGACCGCCCGAGTTACACATGGTGATGGGCACCATCACCCCTGAGTCTGCCAAGTCGTCCATGCCAGCCGAGAAACCTTCTGAGTCCGCGTCAAATGCCTTGGTTTCTTGATTCCATTTGGCACACTGGATGTTGACCGAGATCGGCGACGTCACCACCTTGGAGATCCTGTCGAGCGGAGTCTGCTTCTTCTTGCCGGCGAGGGTGTACTCAAGGATTTTGCTGTCCTTCACGAGCTTGGTCTTCCCCAGGTCCGGCACAATGGTGGTCTCTTGGCATTTATCGTGGCCGTGGTGGTGATGGTGGCCTTTGTTGTGACCGTCCTTGTCGCAGTTCTCCTCGGCCTTCAGGACGATCTCATCGACCTTACCCGGCGTTCCCTGGAGGTGGTACTCCTCATAGGTGCGCACGTCGACGATCTTGACCTTCCCGACGCCGTAGCAGGCGCCCGGTGCCTCCGGGGTGTCCGGGAGACACCCCGACATGACCGCATCGAACGCCTGCTCGGCCGTGATGGGAATAGGATCTACGCCTGGGACTTGTCCGGAGCGCACCGCCCAACCGTAGCTCGGGCGGTCCTTGAGGGCGGCGGACTGGTCCCCGTCGAGGGCGAAGAAGGCCCATGCGCGGTCGAAGGGACTTACCGCGTACTCCGTACCGGACCAGTAAAAGACGCCCTCCAGGTTGGTGAAGGGGCCTTTGTTGAAGTTCTGCCCCTGCCAGCCGGGTTGCGGATAATTGCCGCTCGTATCCATAAAAGCGATGTTGCCCAGGCTGCCGTACCAGAGATGCCCCAGCTCGCTCGTGGACAGATCGATGTTCCAGCCACAGTCGGTGCCACTGAAGGCCTGGTCGCAGCCGGGGGGGCCAGTGTCGGTCACCTGATACAGCCGCCAGTCGTTGTAGCCCTTGTAGTTGGCCAGATTCATGGCTCTGATCCACTCCCTGGCCTTGCCCCAGGTCATGGTGCCGTCGGCGTTGATCCCGGAGACGCCGAAGGTCTCCGTCGCTGCCAGGTTGGCGTCCTGGGTCCACACCAGATTCTGGGTGGTGTCGTTGATCAGGCCGTTGCCGGCATTAATCAGCGCCCCCTGCGCCAGGCCGCCCAGCCCCAGTAAACCCGCGCCAAGCAGCCGGTAGACGACCTTGTTCATGCGCAGTACTCCTCTCGTATGATGATAACGGTAGGCCCAGGCGGACCCCATTACGACTCAGCGAAGAATTGAATTGTCTGTTCAAGATTTCAGGGGGCGCCGCCGCGGTGGCGCCACCCGAACGTGGATTGGCGATTAGGGAATGTACACCATCACCGTGTTGGAGAGCTCGCCGACCGCGCCGCCATCGACCGCCTTGGCGGCCACGTAGACCTGCTTGCCGGTGACGTACGCCTTGATGCGCGCGAGCGCGGCGGTCAGATCGTTGTCCTGAACCAGGATATCGGTCGCTTTGGTCATGGCTGCGTCGCTCGAGGCATACAGGATGTAATCGTCGTAACCGCCCGCAAGCTCGAAAACCATGGTATCTGTCAGTGTCTGACCCTCGCTGGGCGATAAGAGCAGGGTGTCTTTGGCTACCACACCAGCCATGGCGACAGTGGAAGCAGCCATGGCGGCGGTGGGGGTGTCGCAGCGGCCCTCCTGCAATACCACGAGCATTCGGGCGAACGTCTTCGACATCTCCACCATCGAGTCCGCCATAATTTCAATCGTTTGAACAATGCGATCGGCCATCTCGCCGATCTCCTCCGCCATCAGGAGGATGCGATCGGCCATCTCGCCGATGTCGTCGGAAAGCGCCAACATGGCATCGATCGCGGTTTGATACGCGATTTGCATCTGAGTCATTATTATGTCGAGTCGCTCGAGCCGGAATTCGAGCCTGTCCGACATCTGCGTCAGGGTGGCATTGATCCCTTTGAGCCCGAAGATATTCGGGGCGTACCGGGGGCTCATCACGCTGCCCTGCTCGGTGAAAGCGGTGGTGGCGAACATCGCCGTGGACGCGGCCAAGATGGCGGCGGCGGTCATGATTCTGAACTTGCCCGTCATGGGGAGGGCCCTCGTCAACATGGTTTGAGCGACGGATGCGCCTACACGGCGCTGACGTCAGCCCGGGAAAGGGTCTCAGGAGAGTTGGATCCCCTGTCCGTGCCACGCCGGTAACCGAGCGGGCGAACCGCGGGGACCAGGGATAGGTCCCCCAAACCGGCGGGCAGGGCGGACCCCGCCCCGCCCGCCGAGGTGCCGATGCGCGACACCCTCATCTTTCAGGCGTCCGCGCGCATTTCCGGCGCATCGCTCGCACGGCACCAGCGCCTCACTCCTGGGGAAGGATGCACATCAACGCGGGGATATAGATGGGCAGGCCGGAGTCCTTCCAGGACACGGACGGCCCGTTCGGCGCGCTCAAACGAAGGTCCCCCTCGGGGCTTAGTGTTCGCCACCCCGTTTTGGGCTGGTAACCCGTCCGCCGACTGGGGAAGCCGATGAGGCCGTTGTAGTCACCACCATAGGCGCCGCCCGAATAGCCCCCAAGGGTGGCCATATGGATTCCGGGAGGCGGGGCCCCAGCCGCGACAAAGTCTGGGAGCCCAAATACACCGGGGGTGATATATTCGACCCCCGCCTGATCGATCTCATAATACGCCGTGAACATATCCTGAACTTCCTGGTAGAGCATGTTCAACGGACACTGGGTGCTGCGACCGCCCGAGTTGCACATCGTGATGACCACCGTTACCCCTGAGTCTGCGATGTCAGCCATGGCGTTACTGAATCCTGGCGGGTCCGCCACAAAAGCGCCCTCTGCGCCATTATAGTAGGAGCATGGGGCGTGCTTCGCGAGGAGTGACGTCGTCACCGACTTGATCAGTGGGATAGGGGTCAGGTACCTGACGCCCTTAAGCCTGTAATCAAGGTACTGGCCAGTCTGGCCATCCGGATTAAGACGGTACTTGGCCTTGTTACGATCCGGAATGAAGGTAATACCAGATTGTAGGGTGACCTGATCGACCTGCCCCGGCCCACCCTGGAAATCGATCTCCTCCTGGGTCCGAACATCGACCAGGGCGACCTTCCCGACGCCGTAGCATTCGCCCGGTGCGTCCGGTGTGTCCGGGAGACACCCCGACTTGACCGCATCGAACGCCTGCTCCGCGGTGATGGGGATGGGGCCAGTGTCATCAAGATATGCCAGGGCCGGTGTCATGGCCACGGCGGACGCGGCTGCGAGCAACAACTGCATGGTGTGACAGCGTTTCATCGTCATACTCCTCACTCTGTGGTTGAAAATCCCGGGCGCATGACGCCTGGGGTTAGGGAGATCCGATCCCCCGTTGGCGAGCCGCGAATGCGGCCCCGCATTGCTCGCGCAATGCGGCGCAACACTCTGGCGGACTCGTCCGTTCATGCCCCTGCACCCGATGAGGCCCCCATGGCCTGGCTGCGGGCGCTCCTTACCGCCTCCATTCCCTCTAGGGTGGCAATCGTGCAGAGGCGCATCCCCAGGGGCTCACTCAGCAAGGGCATCAGTCCGAGGAGGACCCCGAAGACCTGGGACTGTAGGTGCTCATCGAGGGCCTCGCGGCTCTGCCACTCCTCGATGAGGGCGAAGGCCGTGTCATCCTCGCTGTCCTGGCAGAACTGGCAACGCAGGCATCCCGGGTCCCTGCGGCTCATGAGCACGACGGAGGCGAGGGTCTGGAAGACCTCCGTGCGCTTCTCGCGGGACGCGCTTGCATTAACGATGACGATGATCATGACCTGACCCACGCAAGGGTCGGGCCACGGGGCTTGCCCTGGGGGCGTGGAAGGAAAGACCGACGCAAAATCAGGGAGGTAGCGATGGAGGTGCCGGGGGACACGACGGGAAGCGCCCCCAAGCCAAAGTGAGATCCGTCACATGACGTGGGGAAAATGCGGAAGCCGTCACACCTGGCGGGTTCCGCGAAGCGGCCAGACCGGAAGCCAGACCGGAAGCAGCGAGGTCGGGCCCGCGGCGGTCTGGGCTCCTAGCCCCTGGAGTCGGTAAAGCGCAGGATGCCGAGCTTGCGCATGCGGGCACGAAGCGTGCTCGGGTTGAGTCCGAGAAGAAGGGCCGCGCCCCGCTTACCCTCGATGCGCCAACCAGCGGCTCGTAGGGCGCGGCGGATGTGCTCAGCTTCGACCTCGTCCAGCGTCCTGCCGGGGGTGGCAGGGGGGGATTCCACCTTGTCTGCCTGAGTGCGGTCGCTGAGCGGTTCGGCCAGGTTCAGGGTCGGGCCCGTGGACAAGATGACGGCCCGTTCGATGAAGTGCTCGAGCTCGCGCACGTTTCCGGGCCAGTCGTAGTCCTGGAGCGCCCTGAGCATTGCCTGGGAGACACCGTTGATCGGCTTCCTGAACCGGCTCGCGTACTTCGCCACGAATGCCTCGGTCAGCAACGGGATCTCCTCCTTGCGCGAGCGCAGGGGCGGCATCGTGATGGGGAAGACGTTCAGGCGGTAGAAGAGATCGGCGCGGAACTCGCCGTCGCGCACGGCCTGGCCCAGGTCCCGGTTAGTTGCCGCGATGATGCGGACGTCGACCTTGACGGTCTTGGACGAGCCGAGGCGCTCGAGCTCCCCGGACTGCAAGACCCGCAGCAGCTTGGCCTGCAGCTCCAGGGGCAGGTCCCCGATCTCGTCGAGGAAGATGGTGCCGCCATCGGCGACCTCGAACCGTCCCATCCGCGCCTGGTCGGCGCCGGTGAAGGCCCCGCGCTCCCTTCCGAACAGCTCGTTCTCGATCAGGTTGCCGGGCAGCACGGCGCAGCTCAGGGTAATGAAGGGGCGGTCCCTGCGCCGGCTCCGGGCGTGGATGGCGGCCGCCGCCAGGTTCTTGCCGGTGCCCGTTTCACCCAGGAGCAGCACCGTGGCATCCAGCGGGGCCACTTGTCCGATCCGGAAGTGGACGTAGCGGATGGCGTCGCTGGTGCCGAGGATCTCGCCGCTGGCCTGGCACGCCGACACCTGGTCGCGCAGGCTCATCACCTCCGCCTCCAGTCGGCTCTTGAGGCGGCGGACCTCGGCGAGCGATTCCTCGAGCCTGTCCTCCATCGCCTTGCGCTCGGTGATGTCGACGGTGACGCCCATCAGGCGCTCCGGCCGGCGCGCGGGGTCGAGCCACATCCGGCCGCGGGACAGGGGACCCAACGCACCCGGCCGTCGGGTCGGACCAGGCGGTACTCGACCTCGACCTCCGCCCCGTCGGCGGAGGCGCGATAGGTCTCCTCGACCCTGGCGCGGTCCTCGGGATGGACGAGGGCGAGGAAGCGGGGCAGGGTCAGCTCCCCGGGCGGTAGCTCCAAGGCTTCCCGGCCGGATTCACTCGCCCAAACCCCTTGCGACCCGTACTCGATGCCCCAGAGCGTGATCCCCGCCGCGGTCGCGGCCAGCCTCAGGCGCTCCTCGCTCTGGCGCAGGGCCAGGTCGTCGATCTTGCGCGTCAGGGCGTGGGCAAACACCTGGGAGATCAAGCGGAGTTTGTCGACGATGTCCTTTTCCCAAGCGCGTTCCTCAGCCATCATGGCGAACGACAGGAGGCCGAGGACCTGATCCCCCGCCGTCAGGGGCAACACGAGACAGGAGCGGCTTCCGAACTGCGTGAAGCTCTTCCGGTCGAGCTCTGCTTCGGGCGGCAGGTCGCCGAGCGAATTGAGGACCACGATCTCGTGGCGGCCTATCTTGCTCGACACCCAGGGGAAGTACTCCTGCGCCTCCATCATCGCGCGGTAAGGGGGCGCCTCGGGCTGCAGCACCGTCCAACCGCCCCGCGGAACGATCTCCCCATCGGGTTCGATGGTGACGGCGGCGTAGTCGGGGTGCTGATAGAGGTGCGTCAGCCGCCACCTCTCCGGGGCCTCGCGCGTACCCTGCCAGACCGAGGATCGCTGCAGCTCGAGAAACTCGCACACGTGGCGCAACCCCTCCTCGATCGCGCCGTCGACCTGGCCAGGAGCAAGATGGACGAAGCGCACCGAGAGCTCAAGCAGCAGGGCGCTGAATTCCCCCGAATTGCCGGTCTCCTCCATGACCCTTCTGCCGGGGGATGCCGCAGTCGTGTGAATTGTATGCACTTGGACCTCGCCGTAAGTTGTTCAGAGCCTCCAAAGCTTCAGGAGAACGTTTCTCGAATAGCGGCAAAGCGACGGGACCGCCCGTGCGGTCTATTTGCGTTCCTACGCTCCTCCCTCGCGCGCCCGCCTGGAGCGGCAGCGATTCAGCCCATGCCAGCTGTCTCCCGCGGCGCCGCTGGCTTCGGCTGCCCAAGGCACCCCAGTCGCAGGGCTCTAAACAGGCCCATTCGTCGGCCGCCCTGTCCGTGGTTGGCGTCTTCCTCCGCGGGCGTTAGGCGCAGACCGAGGGCCGGCGTGATATTGCCCGGCAGCGGCGGATGGTCAGCAGTTGTCGCCGAAACCAGGCCCAACGCTTGGAGCCCGTGTCGGTATCTTAGACCGACTCTGGGAAGTGGACATTGCCCCGCGGGCTCAGGGACCATCCGTTCAAGGCCCCGGCGAAAGGGTGGCGGCCCTGCCCGTGGTGGTTTGCCGGGACGCGCCGTTGGCGCCCTAGCGGCCGCCGCTCGCGGGGTTCCTCAATCGGCGGGTCTTCTCCACCATGCGGTAGGTCGATCGGTTGTTGTTGAACCGGGAGACCTGATCCAGCTCCACCCACAGCACCTGATGGGACTCGTCGTTGCCCGGGATGGGCAGGTCGTCGTCCATCTCCACCAGGAAGCGGATGTCGATGTGCTCGTGGCGCGGGTCCCCGTGGGTGGGGGGGATGGTGTGGATGTCGAGATCGAAGATGGCGCTGTTCACCAGCCGGATATGGGACAGGTCCAGCCCCGTCTCCTCCGAGGTCTCCCGCAGGGCCACCCGCAGGATGTCCGCGTCGCCGTCCGCGTGACCTCCTGGCTGGAACCACTGGTCGTGCTTGCGGTGGTGCAGCAGCAGCACCCGGCTGCGATCGGGGCTCACCACCCAGGCCGATCCCGTCACGTGTCCCGCCCAGAGGTCCCGATGGAAGCAGTCCTCGTGGGCCAGCACGAAGGCGCGGGCGCGGTCCAGATGGGCGGACTCCTCAATGAAGCGGGTCCGATAGTCGGCCAGCAGGGTGAGCAGCTCTTGGCGGTGCATCGCGTCAGGCTCGGAGGCTCGGCTGAGATTCCCGGGAGTCTTGCGTCAGGTCCCGGAGGGGTTCTCGACGGCGGCGATAGCGGCCGCCGCGGCCTCGTTCACATCCGCCTCACCCCCCGATAGGGTGAGCCGGCCGAAGGCACCCACCGCTCGCACGTCGATCAGGGTGATGTTGGCCGCCTTTTCCGCCTGATTGGCCGCGTAGACGATATAGCCGGCGGGCTCGGTCTCAAGGATGAACATGCTCTGGCCCGGCAGGATCATGGACCCGCGCCGGTTCTGACGGTTGATCAGCACGCTGTGGTCCGGGGTCATGGCCCGGATGATCTCGTGCCAGGCGACGCGGCAGGGGTTCCGGTCCTCTTGCCGAGCGCCCATACTCGAGAGCAGCAGGCGTCCAGCCGTGACCACGTCGCTCTGATCCCGCTGATGGATGACCATGGACCCAAAGGCCCGCTCCACCACCTGCTGGGCCAGGTGGACACGGGTGGCCTTGAGGGCCATGTCCGTGAGCCGATGGATGGCCATGCCGGGGGAGACCTCGATCCACAGGCAGGCGTCCCCCGGGATGGGGAGGAAGCCCTGGGAGACGGTCGCCATGTATTCCGCGAGCTGGGGCTGCAGCGAGTCGATATAAACGTAGGTCCGAAGCTTGATCATCCAGTGGCAGCGCCGTGACCGGCGGGCTCCGATAGGGGTCAGATGGGTGTGAGCCGAGACCCGGATTGTACAGGTGATCGGGCATGAGTCGGGGACAATGGTGAAGGATCTCACGCCGGTCACAGGTATCCACAGCGTACGCAGCGCCCTCAAGTTCGGACCCGAGGGGGTGGGCGAGCTGTGGCTCGACCGCGCTCGCCGGGATCGCCGCCTCGCCGAGCTGGCGGAGACGGCCCGCCAAGCCGGGATCCGCATCCGCCAGGTGACCGCCGGGGAGCTGGATCAGGCGGGGCAGGGCACCAACCACCAGGGGGCCCTGGCCTGGGTGCGCGGTCCCGCCACCCGACCCCAGCAGGACCTGGATGCCGTGCTTGATGGGATCGAGGGTCCGCCCCTCCTCCTGCTCCTCGATGCCGTCCAGGATCCCCACAACCTGGGGGCCTGTCTGCGCACCGCCGATGCCGCCGGGGTCCATGCGGTGATCGCACCCAAGGACAAGTCGGCGGGGCTGACGCCGGTGGTATGCAAGGTGGCGAGCGGTGCCGCCGAGACGGTCCCCTTCATCCAGGTCACCAACTTGGCCCGTACCATGGCGCGGCTCAAGGAGCGGGGGATCTGGCTCATCGGCACTGCCGGGGAGGCCCAGCTCGAGCTCTACGACCGGGACCTGACCGGCGCCCTGGGCCTGGTCATGGGCGGCGAGGGGGAGGGCCTGCGTCGCCTCACACGCGAGCACTGCGACGCCCTGGTGCGCCTGCCCATGCTCGGGCGGGTGGAGAGCCTCAACGTCTCGGTGGCTGCCGGCATTTGCCTTTACGAGGCCCTGCGGCAGCGCCAATCGAGTCATCAAGAACAATCGTCCCCACTGCGTGGTACTGACGGAGGAGCGCTGCCAGGAGCTCCTCGAGGCCCCCCTGTGTCAGGATGAAAGTCCTCTCCCCCTGGAGAGATTTGTGTGACGACGGGGGCATCACCGAACCGGGGCCGGTTGGCCGCCGGGGGTCCGCCGGTAAGGAGCCCGTAGGGCGACTGGATGGCGGACCCCCGGCGG
>JBGSUY010000328.1:0-21185 GCA_041753195.1 Chromatiaceae bacterium | reverse complement strand
ATCGCCCTCAAGCCCACCTCCAGCATTCGCCTGCCCGGGCGCACCATCGGGGCCGACGGGCTTCCCACCGAGGTGGTGACCACCGGGCGCCACGACCCCTGCGTAGGAATCCGCGCCACCCCCATCGCCGAGGCCATGGTGGCCCTGGTGCTCATGGATCACTGGCTGCGTCAGCGGGGCCAGAATGGGGACGTGGTCCCGCCCACCCCGCCGATCCCCGGCAGCGCCCGTTCCCACCCGAAAGACTGACGGGCCGGTCATGGCGGGCCGGCTGCCCTACTGGCGGCTGTCCGCCTACTACCTCTTCTATTTCGCCTCCCTGGGCGCCCTGGTCCCCTATTGGGGGCTCTTCCTCCAATCCCGCGGCTTCGATGCCCTGGCCATTGGCCAGCTCATGGCCACTCTGACCGCGACCAAGATCGTGGCCCCCTTGCTCTGGGGTCATCTGTCGGATCGCAGCGGCCGGCGCATGCCCCTGGTGCGGCTCGCTAGTCTGCTGGCCATCCTGGTCTTCGCGGCGGTCTTCGTGGCGGACGGATTCTGGGCCATGGCCGCCGCCATGACCCTCTTCAGCTTCTTCTGGAACGCGTCGCTCCCCCAGATGGAGGCGGTTACCTTCAACCATCTGGGGCTGCGGGTGGTGCGCTATGCCCAGATCCGGCTCTGGGGCTCCATCGGGTTCATCCTGGTGGTGGCGGGCCTCGGCCTCCAGTTGGAGCGGGCCCCCTTGGCGGTGGTACCTATCTGGGTGGCCAGCCTGTTCGCCGCTCTCTGGGTCAGCACCCTGGTGATCCCCGACAGCCCGCCGGAAGGTCGGGCGGGGCCGGGGCCGTCGCTGCGGGGGCTGCTTGGGCGGACCGAGGTCCAGGCCTTCCTCACCGCCTGCTTTCTCATGCAGCTGAGCCACGGGGCCTATTACGCCTTCTACTCGATCCACCTGCGGGCCGCCGGCTACAGCAGCACGGCGGTGGGCGCCCTCTGGTCCTTGGGGGTACTGGCCGAGGTCCTGGTGTTCCTCGTCATGCACCGGATACTGATGCGTTTCGGGGCCCGCCGGGTGCTCCTGTGGAGCCTGGGCCTGGCGGCGGTCCGCTGGCTGCTGATCGGGGCCTTCGTTGAGCTGGTCTGGGTCCAGGTCCTGGCCCAGGTGCTACACGCGGCCACCTTCGGGACCTTCCACGCGGCGGCGATCCATCTGGTCCATCACTACTTTCCGGGCCGCACCCAGGGCCGGGGTCAGGCCCTCTACAACAGCTTGAGCTTCGGCGCCGGGGGGGCGGCGGGGAGCCTGATGGGGGGGCTGCTGTGGGACGGTCCCGGGCCGCTGGTGACCTTCGCCCTCGGGGCCCTGGCGGCGCTCCTGGGTCTCGCCATCCTATGGCGCTGGGTGGACCGCGCCGGGTGCTACCGCTGAGGGTGTGAGCCCCGGGGCTCGGGGCTCAACGCCCGGCGGTCTCCCGGATCACCCGATGCACGTAGGCCAGCTTGTCGATGGCGGGCTGGGGCAGGACGAAGGGGTAGAGATCCTGCTGGCCCATGCTCTGGTTGATGCTGTTGATGGCGAAGGTCAGGGGCAGCCAGTTGTCGATGATGGGCTGGAAGTCCGGGATATCGTAGGGGTCGAACTCCGGGTCCGCCTTCTGCAGGCTGCCGTCCGGCAGGCGCCGCTCCACCTCGATCCCGAAGTGGGCCGCGGTCTCCAGGGTGTCGGTGATGTGCAGATAGTGGGCCCAGGTCTCGGCCCAGTCCTCCCAGGGGTGGCTGCTCGCATAGGTAGTGATGAAGCGGTCCTGCCAGTCGGCGGGGGGGCCGTTTCGATAGTGGTCCTCCAGGGCCTGCCCGTAGTCCCGCCGCTCGTCCCCGAACAGGGCCCGGAACTCATCCAGGCGATCGCCGTCCTGGATCAGGACGTCCCAGTAGTAGTGCCCGATCTCGTGACGGAAATGGCCCACCAGGGTGCGGTAGGTCTCGTCCATGTCCAGGCGCATGCGCTCCCGCGAGACGGGATCCGCCTCGTCGATGTTCAGGGTGATAACGCCGTTGGCATGACCGGTGAGGACGGGCTGGCCCGGTGGGGCATCCAGGCTGGAGAGGAAGTCGAAGGCGAGGCCGTGCTCCGGGTCCTCGGCCCGGGTGCGAACCGGCAGCCCCAGACGCGCCAGTCCGTAGGCCAGGCGCCGCTTCCCCCGCTCGATCCGATACCACTTCTCCAGGTTGCCCGGGCGGCCGAGGTTCGGGATGGTCCGGTTGGGTCGGCACACGATGCAGAACGCCTCGATGCTCTCCGCGGGGACCATCCAGTTGCAGACAGCGTGCTCCGCGTAGTTGCCGCACTTGCGGTAGAGCCGATCGATGTGGGTCCGGGCGTCCGGGGTCTCGGGTCGGCGGCTGAAGAGGCGGGACCAGCGGCTGGGGCTGCGCAGCTTCTCAGTTGGCCGGATCGGGGCCCAGGTCCCGTCGGGCTGCTCCGCGAGGGCCGCCAGGCGCAGGGCGTCCGGGAGAAAGCCGAGTGTGGCCCCGCAGTGGGTGCAGACCACGTTCTCGAAATAGACCGGTTGACCACAGGACTGGCAGGCAAAGGTTCTCATGGGCGGGTGCTCCGCGACGGCGAGGAGCCGGGAGTATAGCGGGTCAATGTTGCAGCGGTCGGATCGGGGGGGCCGGTAGCAGCGCCCGAGCGGCCCGGGCCTGTAGTCGTTTACCTCTCGTGCTGTCGGCCACTTTCCCACCATACTCTGGGCGCGGGTATTTGTCGTACCCAGGCCCGCACCTTGGTTGTACACTCAGCGCCCCGCCTTGCCGCATGCGGCGAGTCGCTCGCTACGACCCCGTGAGACCACAGTAAAGGAGAGCACAGATGAACCCCTTCGATATCCTCGGTGCGGTGATGCAGTCGGGTATGTCCCCTTCTTCGGGCAACCGAATGGGTGACGTGCTCGGGAAGATGTTGGGCGGCGCAATGGGCGGAGGTGCCCCCGGTGGCATGCCGGGCGGCATGCCGGGTGGGATGCCCGGCGGCATGCCTGGGGGGATGCAGAGCGGCGCCCCGGAAGGCGGTATATTCGACATCTTCTCCAAGATGGCCGGATCCATGATGGGAGGGGGCCAGGGCGCTGCGCCGGGTATGGGCGGCGGCTTTCCCACCGAAATTCTCAAGCAAGTGGCCGGGGCGGTCCTCGGCGGCAATGCCCCGGGCGGTAACGCCGCTGCCGGCGCGGGCTCGATGGCGATCTTCGGGACCCTCGCGGCCCAGGCGTTGGAGATGGCCAAGTCCATGATGGGCGGCGGTCAGCCTCCAGCCGGGATGCCCAATGTCCGGATGGACGATCAGACCGCGGTGATCGCCGGCATGCGCGCCCCACAGACGCCCCAGGAACAGCAGCAGGTGGTGGACGTGGCGACGCTCACCCTGAAGGCCATGCTGAACGCGGCCAAGGCGGACGGGCAGATCGACGAGCAGGAAAAGGAGCGCCTGTTGGGCAAGCTGAGAGAGGGCGGCATCACCGCCGAGGAACAACGGTTCATCAACGAAGAGATCCAGCGGCCCATCGATATCGACGCCCTGGTGCGGGCCGTTCCGAACCAGCAGGTGGGGGCCCAGATCTACGCCGCCTCCCTGATGGCGATCGAGGTCGATACGGATGCCGAGCGCCGTTACCTGGCCGATCTGGCCGCCAAGCTTAAGCTGGACCCCAACGCCGTAGCCTACCTGCATCGGTCGATGGGTATCTCTTAGTCGACCAAGACCGTGCCCTTGTTTGCCGAGGTGAGGGTTCGGTATGCCTAACCCCCCGACTCCCGGGGTCCATCTAGAGCTGATCACCCAAAACCACGACGGAGCACTGAGATGACTGAACAAATCTTTCCAGTCATTGCGATTGCCGCGGCCCTTGGCCTAACCGCCTGCGGCCCGAGCGAGGAGCCCAAGCAGACGGCCGAGCCGAGCGTCGCACCCCCAGCCGAGCAGACCCTAAGCGAGAAAGCCATGGAGGTCGCGAAGGAGGCGACCCAGGCCGCGAGCGAAAAGGTGGAGGCAGCGGCCACCGCTACATCCGAGGCGGCGGGCGCCGCGAAGGAGTCGGTCAGCGAGGCGGCCGGGGCAGCCATGGAGAAGGGGCAGGAGATCGCCCAGGCCACGATCGACAAGGCGAAGGAGCTGATCCAGCAGGTCAAGGACTACATCGCCGAGAATAAGCTCGATCTCGCGGAGGGCGTCATGGAGCAGCTGCGCAAGCTCAGGGATTCCCTGCCCCAGGCACTCCAGGATGAGATCGCGAAGCTGGAGGCGATGTTGAGCGGCGGGCAGTAGGCGCACGCTCCGACCGGGGATTGAGTCTCAGCCGGTCGAAGAGATCCAAGGGCGGCCTGTCGGGCCGCCCTTTTGGTTTGAGCCGGTGTCCGCGGAACTAGGCGCCTTGATCGCCCTGGTGCTTGGTTGCCGGGGTTTGAGTGCCCACCGCGGGGCGGACGCCGGTAAGGCTGGCCCCGCTCGCAGTGGACGGTCGCCCCCGCGCGGTGCCATTAGAATGATGCCCATCCGCGAACCCGACCAAGGAACATCCATGCTCCTGACGAATCTCGAAGTGGTGCCCGGTCGCCGGGTTATTGAGCACCTTGGGCTGGTGCAGGGCAGCACGGTACGGGCCAAGCACGCGGGCAAGGACATCGTGGCCGGGATCAAGAACGTCTTCGGCGGTGAGCTCAAGGCCTATACGGAGCTGCTCCAGGAGTCCCGGGAGGAGGCCCTGCAGCGCATGGTCGCCCAGGCCGAGGCACTCGGAGCCAACGGGGTCCTCAACATCCGTTTCTCGACCTCCTCCATTGCCCAGGGCGCGGCCGAGCTGTTTGCCTACGGGACCGCGGTGCGGCTGGAGGAGGCGCCATGACGGAGATCCTGGTCGTCTGCGCCCTGCTCGCGCTCGGCTATGGGTTCGGCACCCGGGCGGAGCGCCGGCATTACGCCTCGATCCGCACGCGGGAGGAGGAGCTGAGTCCGGTGATGATCTTCGCGGCCCGTGTCCCGCCGGACCCCGAGCGCCCGCGGGAGAGCCGGCTGGTGAGCGGACAGGTCGTCATCTCGGTGGACTACTTCAAGGCCTTCGTGGCGGGTCTGCGGAGCCTGGTCGGCGGGCGGGTCACGAGCTACGAGGGTCTGCTCGACCGGGCGCGCCGGGAGGCGATCCTGCGCATGAAACAGGACGCGCTGGACCTGGCGCCCTGCAAGATCTTCAACGTGAAGATCGAGACCGCCTCCATCTCGAAGGGCGGCGGCAACGCGCTCGGCACCGTCGAGGCGCTGGCCTATGGTACGGCCGTCACGGACTGAGCATGCCCGAGTACCGGAACCCCCGGTTGCCGGAGGGCATCAACAACAGCGATACCCGCCCCTTCCGGGAGTTCGTGTGGCTCACCCTCGGGGTGCTTGGGCTTCTGGTGTTGGGGCTGACCGCCCTCGCCGTGGCCGCCCAATGGCTCGCCCCGAGGATCCCGTTTGACTACGAGGTGGGCGTCGCGGCCCCCTTCGTCGCGGCCCTGGAAGAGGAGACGGGGGGGTCCGACCCGCGCATCGAGGCCTACCTCCAGGGTCTGGCGGATCGACTGAAGCCGGCGCTGGGGATCGACCCCTCCATGCCAATCACGGTGCACTATTCGCCGGATGAGACGGTCAATGCCATGGCGACCATCGGGGGCCACCTGGTCGTCTACCGGGGGCTGATCGAGCGCCTGCCGAGCGAGAACGCCCTGGCCATGGTGATGGGCCATGAGATCGCCCACGTGCGGCATCGCGACCCCATCGTCTCCCTGGGGCGGGGTGTGGTGGTGGGGGTAGCCTTGGCGGCCCTCGCCGGGGTCTCAAGCAGCACGGTCGCGGACCAGGTGATCGGCGAGGCGGGCCTCCTCACGAATCTCAGCTTCAGCCGGGAGCAGGAGCGCGACGCGGACAGCGCCGGGCTCGCCGCCCTGGTGGCGGTCTACGGCCATGCCGCCGGGGCCCTGGACCTCTACCGGACGCTGCGGGACCAGGAGGGGCGCCCCTCCGCCCTGCATCTCGATTTCTTCGATACCCATCCCGGTACAGGCCGGCGCATCGCGGCGATCGAGGCAGAGGCGCGCGCCAACGGCTGGACCCTAGATGGGGAGACCACGGCTTACCCGGATTGGCTTTCCGACGCACTGGAGTCGTCGAAGGCCCCCGCGCCGCAAACGGAGGTCTCGAACCCCTGAATGGATGGGCAGGGACCCGTCCCGGAGAATTGTCCTCGCTCGTCGGGCCCGCCAGGCGCTCGGTGAACGGTGCGGCTCCCCCGTCAGCGGGCCCCGAAGGTGTCGCAGTCGCTTATCTGGCCCGTCTTCACACCCCGGGCAAACCAGGTCGCGCGCTCCTTTGAGGTGCCATGGGTGAAGGTATGCGGGATGGCGAAGCCCCGGCTTTGCTTCTGAAGGCGGTCGTCCCCGATTGCGGAGGCCGCAACCAGCGCCTCTTCCAGATCCCCCTCTTCGAGCATATTGAACTTGCGTTGGGCGTGATTCGCCCAGATGCCGGCGTAGCAGTCGGCCTGCAGCTCCAATTGAACCTGCAG
Source organism: Chromatiaceae bacterium (assembly GCA_041753195.1). Lineage (GTDB taxonomy): Bacteria > Pseudomonadota > Gammaproteobacteria > Chromatiales > Chromatiaceae > Thiodictyon. The sequence continues at coordinate 14,604 of JBGSUY010000328.1, read as the reverse complement.
CCGGTTCTTATTGCCTTCCCCCCACGCCTGCTGCTTGGCCGTTTCCACCTCATCCAGGGTGCCTTCCAGATACTGGATGTGGTGGCCTACCTCGTGCGCGAGCACATAGGCCTGGGCAAAGTCGCCGCTTGCACCGAGATCGTTCTCCAGATCGTCAAAGAAGCCGAGGTCCACGTAGACCATCTGGTCAAGAGGGCAATAGAAGGGCCCCATGCGGGCGCTGGCAGGCCCACAGGCGCTGTTCGTCGATCCCCGGTAGAGCACCAGTGTGGGGGGTTGGTAGCGCAGGCCGGCCTGGGCGAAGACGTCCGACCACACGGCCTCCAGATCCCCGTGCACGGTCTTGATGAAGGCGGCCCACTCATCGTCCTGCTGCGGATCAAGGGCCCGCGAGCCGCCGCCACCCGTCAAGGATGACAGGTTGAGAAAGCCGCCAAAATAAGCGATCGCGCCGATTCCCAAGACCGCGAGGCCGAGCTTGGACCGCAAGAGGTTTTTTGCGATGGGCCAGAGGAAGAGCAAGGTGCCGATCGAGGGCAGGCGCACGCCAGCAGGCGCGCCGCGCTCACCCCGTCTGTCGTCCACATTCGTGCTTTGGTTTCTGTTACGCCATTTCATCGGTAGGCCCTGAATAATCGCTGACTCATATCAACCTGGCTCGGGTTCGCTCAGGATCAAATAAGCGCCCGCTGTTGGCGGCAGCTTAGTCGCATCTCTCAGGAAGGGCTGATTTGATGACCTCCGCTCAAGCCCCCCCAATAGGGACTTGGAACAGGTATCTGATCGAGCGTAGCCCAGGGAGTCAGGATGTGGCAAGACCAGGGGCGGCACAAGGATCACCTATCGGGCTGCGCGCCAAAGGGGCGACGCCTCTCGCGCTATGATCCCCGGCGGGACCCTGGAGAGCCGAGCAGGAGACTGGTTGATGAGTGCCGGGATTCTTGACGTCTGGGCTGCGCTGTTGCGGTGCTTGAGGCCAGTCTGGAGGCCGATGCTGGCCGTCAACCTGGCGTATGCCGTACTCGGGATCGTCCTACTGGCGCCCCTGCCGGGGCTGGTGCTGCGCCTGCTGATGCGTGTCTCCGGGACCCCGGTGCTGGCGGATCAGGACATCGCCTACTTTCTGCTCACGCCCTTCGGGGTCGCCTCCCTGATCCTGGTGGCGGGGATCCTGGTCGCGATCGCGGTGCTCGCCCAGGCCTCGCTGATGTTCATTGGCGTCGCTGGGCCAGGGCGGGCGGCCCCGGCACTGGCCGCACTCGCGTTCGCCTGGGCACGCCTGGTACCCATCCTCAGCTTCTCGGTTCGACTGGTCGCGCGGGTGCTGCTGCTGATGGCGCCCTTCCTCGCCATCGGGGCCGGGACGGCCTGGCTGCTGATCACCGATCACGACATCAACTACTACCTCTCCGAACAGCCTCCGTCTTTCTGGCTCGCGGCCCTGGTCATCGCCGGACTCCTGTTGGCGATGCTGGTGTTGGTGGTGCGCAAGCTGATCGGCTGGTCTCTGGCCCTGCCGCTGATCCTCTTCGGCGGTGTCTCGCCAGGCCGGTCCTTCCTCGAGAGCGAGCGGCTGACCCAGGGCGGGCGGTCCCTGGTGTTGGGGGTGCTGATCCTCTGGGCCCTGATTGCCCTGCTGCTGGGCGCCCTCGGGGTGGGGGCGGTCCAGGGCCTGGGCACCTTGATCGTGCCCCGGTTCCACGACGCCCTGCGGCCGCTCGTACTCGTCCTTGGGGCCCTGGTGGCACTCTGGGCCCTGCTGAGCTTCCTGATCGCGTCCTTCAATGGATCCACCTTTGCGCTGGCGATCGTCGAGCTCGCCGAACGCCTCGGCGCCCCGATCGGTGCCAGCCGGGGCCAGGCCCTCGACGCAAGGGCGACGGGTCCCGGCTGGAGTGTCAGGGCCCCGCGCTTTGCAGCCGTGTTGGCTTTGGCGGGCATCATCGCCGCGGGCACGGGGGCCTGGCTCCTCAGCGGCATCGAGGTCCACGACCAGGTCAGCATCATCGGGCACCGCGCCGGTGCCGGTAAGGCACCGGAGAACACCCTCGCGGCGGTGCGCCAGGCGATCGCGGATGGGGTCGACTGGATCGAGATCGACGTTCAAGAGACCGCCGACGGCGAGGTCGTCGTCGTTCACGACAGCGACTTCATGAAGCTGGCCGGAGAGCCCCTCAAGGTCTGGGACGGGACCCTGGAACAGATCCGCGCCATCGACGCGGGCGGCTGGTTCGGCCCCCAATTCACCGGGGAGCGCGTGCCCACCCTGCGGGAGGTGCTCGAGATGGCCCGCGGCAAGTCAGGGGTCGTCATCGAGCTCAAGTACTACGGGCACGAGCAACGGCTCGAACAGCGCGTGGTGGACCTCGTCGAGGCGGCGGGCATGACGGCGCGCGTGGCCATCATGTCGCTCTCCTACGAGGGCATCCAGCGACTCCGCGCCCTGCGGCCGGATTGGAGCATCGGCCTACTGTCGGCCAAGGCCATCGGCGACCTGACCCGACTCGACGCCGATTTTCTGGCGGTGAGCATGGGGCTCGCGACTCCAGGCTTTGTCCGTCACGCCAAGGCCGCTGGTAAGCAGGTGTACGTCTGGACGGTGAACGACCCAGTCTCCCTGTCCCGCATGATGTCCGCGGGGGTGGACGGGGTCATCACCGACGAGCCGGCGATGGCGCGCCAGGTGATGGAGCAGCGGGGGCAGATGAGCCCGGTCGAGCGGCTGCTGGTGCACACCGCCCTGCTGTTCGGCCGGCCGCTACCCCAGCGCTTCTATCGCGATGACTCGCCCTGAGGGACCTCGGCGTCTTCAACGCATCCCGCCCCAGGGACCGCTCGCGGATGAGTCCCCGCCGAGACTCCCAGGCGCTGCCTGGGCTTCAATTACGCTAGCCTGGGCATGACGCGCAATCACGCCGTACATTCTCCGTCAGAGGCATCAAGTGAACGCCAAACTCACCCTACGAATCGACGGCGACCTCATTCGGAGCGCGAAGCGTTATTCGGCCAAATCCGGGACGTCCCTCTCGCAGCTCGTCGCGGGTTACTTCACCTTGATCGACCTCCGCGAGGACAGCGCCTACGGGGAGCTGACACCCCGGGTACGCGCGCTACTCGGTGCCTTGTCGGGGGCACCCGCTGTCGAGCGAGACTACCTCCGCCACCTGGAGGAGAAGCACCGCTGAAGGTGGCTGTTCGACACGAATGTAGTGCTCGATGTGCTGCTGGAGCGCCAAACCCATCCCCCGGTCGCGGCCAGGTTGCTCGCACTGGCGGACCGGGGCAAGCTGGAGGGGGTGATCTGCGCCACGACCGTGGCCGAGTCATCGGCGGGAGGATGCTGTCCCGATGGCTAGTCGGGAGCCTGGCTCATACTCGACGGGTCGAGCCGGAGATCGGTAAGGAAGGTTTCAGAAGCAAATTGACGATCATCGGCGCCCTGAGACCGCGGGCGCGACAAGCTCCAGCCAACGCCAGCGAATGGCGGATTGCGTCCACTCGTGTGAGTTTGGGACGAGCGACGAAGCCCAAGGTGCATGCCGGTGGCACGTCGGCGGCGTTGGGCCTCCTGTGTCAGCCCGACTGGCTCGGTGGGTTAGTCGCACAGATCCATCCCGCGCTCGATACGTTCCACCCGGCGTTTCAGTGCGGTGAGCTCATCGCGATCCGATGCCGAGAGTGCAAACAGGCTTGCCATGCCCTGTTCCAGCACCCGAGGCGCACGTTCCGTTCCTAAGCTGTGGATTGCATCAGCCGGAGGGAAGCCAGCCGCTATCGAGGACCCGATCGAGGCCCCAGGGGCAGGTGCGGGGCAGATCTGAGAGGCCCGTCTCGCGGGCCGCGGCATCGAGGGCATCGTCCCAGGCGTCGGCCCACCAATCGGGATCTCTAAGGGAGGCTGCCAGGCTAGGGGTTCGACGTAGGCGCCGCTCGATGCTGGCGCGCTGGGTGCGAATAGTAGTCTCCCAGCTCACGCCCCGGCGCTCCGGCTGGAATTGCCACTTCAGCAGGTGGGCCAGCAGGACGGCCATCCGACTTGCGAGCTCTCGCTGCTCACTTTTACCCACGTCTTCGATCTCCTCGGCGATATGCTCCAGGTCGAGCTGGTCGACACGGCCCGCGCGCAGTAGCTCGGCCTGCTCCTTCGCCCAGGCGACGATGTCGCTGTCGTAGAGGCCGTGGAGCTCGAGATCGCGTGTCCGCACGTTCGCTGGCATGGGCTTAAAACCACTCTTGACGGTCTGCCGATGGCTTGATGATGGGAGATCCAGGCCTCCCTGTCCAATGACGCGGTCGGGCCACGCCCAAGGACGGATGCCGCCGGTGCCGAGTGTGTCGCCCCGCAGATTGTGGCGAGGCGCGAACCCCAAGGTGTAAACCGCCCGCGGCGTTAGGCCTTCTCCCTGGGTCCAACCTCGGCTTAAAGGGGTCAATGGTCTTACGGGGGTACGGATCCCTGAGTGCAGTCGGGCGGCCGTCAAGAGACCAGCTCAGGCCAGATGCCGATGTCCCCGCTTGATGCGATCGGTGGCGAAATCGCCGCGGTCGATGGTGAAGATCTTCCTAAGGCGATTGCCGGAGAATCATGTACCAGATCGCGAAGAATTTTCGTCTGGCTTCAAGGAGTGCCGATAGGAGCATAGCCGGGCTGTGTGACTGTCGGCGCGCGCGGCCCGGCTGTTGAACACCTCCTCCACCTCCAGGGCCGCCACCTTCCAACGCCTCGGGATACCCCAGCGCCGATCCCTATTACTCCGGTCGCGCGGACTCACGCCGCCTTGAGCGTAATTTCGAGGTGCACTTCGTCGTAGGGAAACAGGAGCTTACCGTCCTCCGTCTTCTCGATGACGCCGCATGCGACCAGGGCTTGTGCGTCAGTGTGCACACCCTTCACGTCGCGCCGAAGGCGGCGCCCCAGCTCGCGTACCCCTAACGGACCGGCGCCGGTCATGGCCTTAAGGATTGCCCAGCGGTTCGCCGTGAGCGTGGTCCACAAATCCTCGTGGGTCGGGAACGTAATAAAGCAGCCCTGCGCCTCGCCGCGAAACGCCGCCTTCATCCGTTCGCGCGTGATTTCGAAGTCGGATACCTCAATCGTCACAGTCGTCATCGTCGCCTCCCAGGTCGGCCACATCGGCCCAGAAATCATCGACCAGGTTATCGAGCGTGGTGAAGTTGTACGGGACTTAACGGTCGCCGAGGTGCTTGTGGTCGCCTTTGCCGGCCTCGTTGTCATAGCGCAGCACGCAGATCTCGTCCCCCACCAAAGCCAGGCGGTACTTGAATGGATGGGTGCAACCGCTCGCTGGGGTTGGGAGCTGCCAGATCACGATGTCCGCGAAGCGCTTGGCGCTCAGCTTTACACGAGACTTCTGCAGCAGGGCGGCTTACATGTCGCTACCCTAACCAGCCCTCAGGTTGTTGTCACACGTACAACACCTGCGCGTCACGGTCTGGCCGGCTGGCGCGCGGGCATTGCCCCCTTCACCCAGCTCCAGCTCGCGGTAGATGTCGCAGGGCTTGCGCTTGGCGTGTTGCAGCGCCTGGGTCTCGAGGGCGGTCAGGCCCTCCTTCACCACCTGGGAGATGGAGAGTCCGGTGATCGAGCGCAGTTGCTCGAGGGTGTTCTCAGCCTCGTCGTCCAGGCGAACGGTTCGCGCGCCCATGGCAGCCCTTTCTCAGAATCCCGTTACTGCACAGCGTCATACGACGTCGGTGCCGGTGCGCCCGCGCCGGGACAGACCTCGGTGCCAGAGAATCTTGCCTACCGAGCTGGACCTGGTCTTGGAGGCGGCCGGGTGGAGCCTAACCTCCGCGTTGTGATCAGCGTCGAAGAGTTCGTGAACGCATGTGCCAGCGATCGGTCGGAAACGGCCGCTCGTCGGAGCGGCGCCCGCCGCGATGGGCCTAGAGGCAGCGCGACGGGGCGGATGGAGCCACCAACCTCCTTCAGGCACCTTTGCGCAATCGCTCCGAAGTCCTCGTCCTGACGAGGGATCTCACCCGTCCGCCCTCGCGGCGGTGCGGAGTAGGCATCCCCCAAGGGGGCATCTTCCACCGCCGAAAGCCCGACCAAGACGCTCCGTTGACGGTCCATTAACTCTGTGTAACTTTGCGCCCATAACAACCGAAACGCCAAACCTGCCGTGAGGTAGGGACGGAAAGTCGCGGATCCTGGGGGCCAGGACAGCCGGACTGCCGAGGGTGACCAGCGAGAAGGTCACGCGCGGCGTCCGGCTTTTGCGTTTCTGGGGATCGGGGACAGGGGCAGAGGGATGACATCTGTGGATTTCCGCGGGCGGGGGAGTGGACACCCGCCCAGGCTCGGCCTAGGCAGCTCCCGCGTCTTCACCGCGTCATCTGCCCAAGCGCACTCACGCTGCGGACAGCGATCCTCCGCCGGCAAGGAACAGCCGCATCGTCTCCGAGCGACCCGCCCAACCCAAACCTTAACCGCTTACGGGCCGGTGGCCCTGCCGCCGCCGGATAGCTCTTACTTGCTCAAGTCAACCAAGTCAGAGGCGGGCCGGGGGATAACGCATGAATTGGAACCTGAAAAGCATCTAGCCGACCCCGACCGCGGGCCTACAGTTCAGGTAGGAGAGACCTGAGCCGGAGACCCGGCGGGAGGAGTCGACGATGAAACTGTACGGCGGAATCGACCTACATTCCAACAACAGCGTGGTGGCCCTATTGGACGACGAAGACCACGTGGTCTACCACAAGCGCCTGGCCAACGAGGCCGCTGGAGTCCTGGAGGCCCTGGCGCCGTACCGTGAGGCCATCGCGGGCCTGGTGGTGGAGTCCACCTACAACTGGTACTGGCTGGTCGACGCCCTGATGGAGGCGGGCTATCGGGTGCACCTGGCCAACACGGCGGCGATTGTGCAGTACAGCGGGCTGAAGTACAGCGACGACGACTCCGACGCCCGTTGGTTGGCCAAGCTGCTGCGCCTCGGGTTGCTGCCCGAAGGCTACATCTACCCCAAGGCGGAGCGGGCCGTGCGCGACCTGCTGCGGCGGCGCCTGCGCTTGGTCCAGCAGCACACGGCCAACCTGGTGGCGGTGCAGAACCTGCTCGCGCGTAACCGCGGGCGCGCCTTGAGCGCCAATGCCGTCAGACGCCTGACCCCCGAGGCGGTCGAGCGCCTGCTGCCGGATCCGAACCAAGCTCTGGCGGTGCAGAGCACCCTGCTGGCCATGCGCGGGCAGGAGGCCGCGATCGAGCTGCTGGAGCGCCAGGCAAGCGCCCAGGTTCACCTGCGCCCGGCCTACCGCCACCTGCTCACCGTCAGCGGGATCGGCCAGATCCTGGGCCTGACGATCCTGCTGGAGACCGGTCCGGTGGAACGTTTCGCCGCGGTCGGCCACTATGCCTCCTACTGCCGGTGCGTCGGCAGCGAGCGGCTGTCCAACGGCAAGCGCAAGGGCCGGGGCAACGCCAAGAACGGCAACAAGTATCTGGCCTGGGCCTTTGTGGAGGCGGCCAACTTCGCGGTGCGCTGGAACCCCGCGATCAAGCGCTACTACCAGCGCAAGCGGGCCAAGACCAACGGCATCGTGGCGATCAAGACAGTCGCCCACAAGCTGGCGCGGGCCTGTTATTACATCCTGCGCGACGGCAGCGACTTCGAGGTGAATCGCGCTTTTACTTGAGCCGACTGAGGGAATGCGTCGGCGACCCCAAATAAGGGGTTGGCCGAAAGCCACGGACCCTGGGTCGGGCACCGGCGCATCCCCACCCAAGCGCCACGGAGGACTGTCTGTGACCGAGACGCCCCGACCAGCGAGCCACCCAGGGGTTGGACAGCGCCCAGCGGACGCCGAGCCAGCGCTCTGTGAACCCGCGGCCCCGGCGGGAGCGGGGCGGACGCGCCTGGACTTTGTAGGGTCCGCGCGCCCGCCCCGCCCCCGCCTCCGCGGCCCACTTGGACCTGGGTCGGGTACCGACGATTTTCTGGGGTTCCCATGAACCAGGGGCCGGGTGGCCACTCCCCACGGGAGCGGCCCCATCGCCTTGATCCAGAAAGGTGGCTGGTGCGGATCGGAGTTTATCCGTCACCTCCCCAACGAGAAACGACGGCGCGTTTGCGGTGACGGAACGTAACCTCGCGGCGGATCGAAAGCGCGTCTCGGCGCGAGAAATTTAGTCGTGCGATTGATCGGGGTCAACTAAATGGCGGCCCCTTATTCCCATTGCCTCCGGCTTCAATTCGGCCGCCGAGGCCGAGGCAAACCACGGGCGCGTCCCAGTCCTGTCCGGTGTGTGGTCTGTTCCGCTGGTGCAAACGCAGTCATTACGAGCGAATCATTCGATGAAAAGAAATCTGGGGTTGTTGATCTTGGCTCTGGGCGCGCTCGCCGCTCACGGCGGCGCGCTGGCGCAGGTCTGTTATTACGACAGCATCGAGGCCACCGCGCCGGCCGACCGCTTCATCGACAACGGCGACGGCACGGTGACCGACGAAGGGACGGGCCTGCAGTGGAAGCGGTGCAGCGAGGGGCAGTCGTGGAACGGGACCACCTGTCTCGGCAGCGTGACCCGATTATCCTGGCAGGGTGCACTGCAATTGGCGGACGCGGCCAGCTTTGCGGGTAATAGCGACTGGCGGCTTCCGAACATCAAGGAGCTGGCCTCCATTTTCGAGCAGGCGTGCCACAGCCCGGCGATCGATCTCGCTGTCTTTCCGGGCACTCCATGGAGCGATGTTCTTAGCGAGCCGTCAAACAGCTTTTGGTCCTCGTCGCCGGACAGGAGCGATCTGGCTTATACCCGGGCCGTCCATTTTTCCAACGGCGAGGATAGGGGCGAAACCACCCTATACGACACCGGTCCGGTCCGATTGGTTCGCGGTGGCGGGCCGGGGGCGCGCATCAACGACACCGGCATCGATTGGTGCTCGCTTGGGTTCGTGCAGTTTACCGTGCCTTGCCCGGTGGACGACTACCCCTGGCAGGACGGCGAGCTCGGACGCGATATAACCCGAGACAACGACGCCGACGGCCACGCCGGCTTCAGCTTTACCAAGCTTGATGCCGACGGCGACCCGTTGCCGGCCAACGCGCCGACCTGGTCCTGCATCCAGGACGAGGTCACGGGGCTCATGTGGGAGGCAAAGACCAATATAAGCGGCCTTCACGACAAGATCTGGACCTACAGCTGGTACAACCCGGACCCCTTCACCAATGGCGGCACTGCCGGTTGGCCAGACAACAACGACGGCTGGCCAGAGGACTACGACAACTGTTATGACCCGAGCCGCTGCGATACCGACAAGTTCGCAGCCGACGTGAATGCGGAGGGGCTGTGTGGGTTCAGCGACTGGCGACTGCCTACCCGCGAGGAACTGCGCTCCATCGTCCACAACGGCCGCACTTACCCTAGTGCAGACATCGAATTCTTTCCGGACATCGAATCCGGTTTGTTTTACCAGCTTTATTGGTGGACATCTTCGCCCGACGCGACGGCGAGGACTGGCGGAGGCGGAGCCTGGTTGATCGACTTCTCCCGCGGCGCGGACCTGTCGACCTCGACTTACCACGACCACCACGTGCGGTTGGTACGCGTCGGGGAGTCTGCCGTTTCACCAGCCTCGCGCGCCCACTTCGTCGGTGTCTGGCGTCCGAGCACCGGCCGCTTCTACCTCGATATGGACGGCAGCCAGACCTGGGACCTGAGTATCGATGCCATCACCGATCCCTTCGGTATCCCGAGCGACCGGCCGGTGGCCGGCGACTGGAACGGCGACGGCTTCGACGAGATCGGCGTCTGGCGCCCGAGCACCGGGCGCTTCTATCTGGACATCGACGGCAGCTTCACCTGGACCGCCGGGGTCGACGTGATCACCGACGCCTTCGGGATTCCGACTGACCGCCCGGTCGCGGGCGACTGGAATGGGGACGGCACCGACGAGATCGGCATGTGGCGCCCGAGCACCGGCCGCTTCTATCTGGATATGGACGGCAGCAGCACCTGGAGCCTGGGTGTCGACGCGATCACCGACCCCTTCGGCATCCCGACCGACTACCCGGTTGCCGGCGACTGGAACGGGGACGGCGTCGACGACATCGGCGTCTGGCGCCCGAGCACCGGGCGCTTCTATCTGGACATCGACGGCAGCTTCATCTGGACGCCGGGAGTCGATGCCATCACCGACGCCTTCGGCATCCCGACCGACCACCCGGTGGCCGGGGACTGGAACGCGGACGGCACCGACGACATCGGCATGTGGCGCCCGAGCACCGGCCGCTTCTACCTGGACTCGGATGGCAGCATGACCTGGACGCCGGGTGTCGATGCGATCACCGCGTCCTACGGTGTGCCGACCGATCTGCCGATCATCGGACGCTGGTAGGCGTGCCGGGGGCTACTGCCGGCGGAGCCGGCGCACGCCCCCGGCCACCGGTAGTGGTTCGAGGGTGTTGACAGATAGGGGCCACGAGGGTAAGGGACCAGGCTCAATTCAATTCCTTCTGCTGCCAGATTTACTTCAGCCTCGCCCCTTACTCCTACTTCATTCACCTTTTTCTCAATCCAGAAAACAGAGAGAGCAATATAATGACGCACTTGCCTTTGTCACTCGTAGCGACGTTGAGCGTGTCGGTCCTCTGCTCCGCACCTGGGTGCGTGTCGAATCCGCCAATGAGCTCGTCCGCCGCAACTGTAGAGGCTACAAGCGCTAGTGTGGCTCCCGTTCGCGCGCCGAAAAGAAATCGCAATACGCGGCAGGGGCAGCAGGATTACCTGATGGATCACCAAACCGCAAGCACACTTTGCAGCAGCCAGTCCTATCAACAGACCTATCAACAAAATGTCAATCGCGCACAGACAAGCGCCGCAATATCGCAGGTAGCCTACGCGGTAGGGGCCTATATTCCCGGTGTGTCTATGGTCTCTGGACTGGGCTCCGCAGTAGGAAGCATTGCAGCGAGTCAGGCGCAACAAGCGCCCCAGTTCGACCACGCGGCCTGTGTTGACAAGTACATGAGGGAGCGCGGCTGGTGAGCTGGTAAAACATGGGCATGGGAACGGGTGCAATGAGCGCGGTCTTTGGTGGCCCGAGTCGTTCTTTTGGGGAAAGCATGGTGCTTGCCTCGCCGTTCGCGTTGTGGAATACCTGACCGCCAGGGGTCCCCATTGCCAGAGTTCCAGGAGCTTATTCTCAAGACCTCCAGGCAAGTCGTAGGGCGCCACCCGCTCTACGACGGGGCCGACTGCTCCGTCGGAAGCGACGACGGGCAGCCGATTTGCGTGAACGGCAAGGGCCTGGCGCCCTGTCACGCCCGGTTCCTTTCGAGCAATGGGGCCGTCTACGTTGAACCGATCAACGCGGCCCCCGTGCGCCTCAACGGCCAACCGATCTCAGAGCGGGCGAAGGTCGAGGACGGGGATTGGCTGGTCTTCGGCACTGCATCCTTCCAGGTCCTGCTCCCCCGCACGGCTGAATCCCTGGGCGAGGCTCGGGCGGGGGAGGCGCTGAGTCTGCAATCGGGGGCGCAGCCCAAACCGGTGGTCGTGGGTCGAGACCCGCAGTGCGACCTCGTCATCGACTCCCCCTTGATCTCGCGCGAGCACGCGCGACTGCTGTTCACCCCAGAGGGGCTGCGTCTTCAGGATCTGCGCAGCACCAACGGCACCTTCGTCAACGGACAACGCATCGCTGGGGACGCGTTGCTGCACCCTGGCGACCGGGTGTCCTTCGCGACCTTCGTGTATCGGTTCACCGGGGCGGCCCTGGAGCCGGCGGAGTCCGGCGGGCGCGTCCGGATCGAGGCACGGGGTCTGACGAAGACCGTGGTCGACCGCACCACCAAGCAGCCCCGCAATCTGCTCGACGCGATCGATCTGGCGATCGAGCCCGGGGAGTTTGTCGTCATCTTCGGGACCAGCGGGTCCGGCAAGTCGACCCTGATGGACTCGCTGAACGGTCGGCGCCCGGCCACTTCGGGTCGGGTCCTCTATAACGGCGTGGATCTGTACGAGGGCTTCTCCGCCTTTCGAGCGGGTATCGGCTACGTGCCCCAGCAGGACATCGTTCATCGCAAGATCAGCATCCGGCGGGCACTGGAATACACGGCTCGGCTGCGACTGCCGGGTGACACCAGCGCGGGCGAGATCGCCGGCTACATCGAGCGGGTGCTCCAACGGGTGGGTCTGCTAGAGAAGAAAGACCTCGCAGTCGATACGCCGGAGCCCTTGAGCGGCGGGCAGCTCAAGCGGGTGAATCTGGCCGTGGAGCTGGTCGCCAACCCGAATATCCTGTTCCTCGATGAGGCGACCAGCGGCCTGGACGCCGGCACGGACAAGAAGATGATGCGCCTCTTCGCCGACCTGGCGGCGGATGGCAAGACGGTTATCTGCGTGACCCACAGTCTGGAGAACGTCGGCGTCTGTCACCTGGTGGCCCTCCTGCACCAAGGGTTTCTGGTTTACTTCGGGCCTCCGGGAGAGGCGGCGGCCTATTTCGGTGTGGACCGGATCTCGGAGGTGTATGAGCGGCTGGAGGGGGAGGAGGCGCGGGCCTGGGGAGAGCGCTTTCGCCAGTCGGAGCTCTATCGGCGCCATGTGCAGGCACGCTTGTCCGAGGCCGAGACCGAGGAGCCCAGGGCGCGCGTGGCCGATCGAGCCAAGGCGGGAACGGACCGAGCCGGCCGGTTCAATCCGCGGCAGGCATGGACCCTGACGCGTCGCTATGTGGATCTGCTGTTCTCCGATCGGCTGAATCTGGCGATGTTGCTCCTGCAGGCGCCGTTGATCGCCCTGGTGGTGGGGCTGATCTTCGATACCTCCGGGAGCCTGCTGGAGCGTGCCCAGGCAGAGAGCCAGATTGCGTTCGTGCTGGTGCTCTCCGCCATCTGGTTCGGCTGCATCAATTCCGCCCGGGAGATCGTGAAGGAGTTGCCGGTGTATCTCAGGGAAAGGTCTGTCGTGCTGCGCATCCCGCCCTATTTGGTTAGCAAGCTGCTGCCGCTTGCGGTGCTGTGCGCGATCCAGTGCGCGAGCTTTCTTGCCATCGTCATGGGCATGATCGACTTCCCGGGGTCCTTTCTGGATCGCTTCGTGGTCTTGTTCGCCGCCGGCTTCGCGGCGACCGGCATGGGTCTTGGCGTGAGCGCCTTCGTCACCAGCAACGACAAGGCCATCGCCACGCTTCCACTGCTCCTGATCCCCCAGTTCATCCTGTCCAACGCGGTGGTCCAGCTCGACGGGGCCGCGGAGGCGGTCGCCAAGGTCTCGGTCATCTCCTATTGGGCCTTGGACGCCATGCGCTCGACCCTGGAGGACGCGGTTCTCGCACTGCGCGGGGCCGATGGGACTCCGATCGTTTCGGTCAGCGCCGACTGGCAGACCGACGTGCTGGCCACCGGGGCACTGGCGTTGGGCTTCGTGGTCCTTACGGCGTTCGGTCTCAAGCTGCGCGACCGCAAGGTCTAGGCCCACCGGAGCTTACCTGAGATGCCCAACCCCTTGTGTGACGGCGATGACTGAGCAAAAGGTCTGCCCCAGGTGCCAGACGGCGAACGAGATCCCGGCGCTGGTGAGGCGGGAGTATCGCTGCGGCGGATGCGGGCTGGAGCTTGCCCACCTGGACATGGCGGCCAATGGCGCCGTGCGCGGGGTCTTTGGGTGGCTGCTGGATCTGGGCACCGTGGTGAGCGAGCGCTACCGGATCACCGGGGTGCTCGGCAAGGGTGGCTTCGGCGTCACCTACCTGGTGGATGACCTGCGGCTCCAGGGCAAGCGCCGGGCCTTGAAAGAGGTCCCGGCCCTGCTCTTCGACGAGTACGAGACGAAGCTGCTGGGGCGCCTGAATCATCCCGCCATACCCGACATCACCGACCGCGTGGACCTCGATGGCATGGTCTATCTGGTGCTGGAGTTTGGCGGGAACCGTACTCTGAGAACCGAGCAGGAGCGCCACGGTGGCCGGATCCCCATCTTCGTCCTGCTCCCCTGGATCGAGCAGACCTGCGATGCACTGATCTATCTGCACGCGCAGGACCCGCCCATCATCCATCGGGACCTCAAGCCGGACAACATCCTGCTCGACGACAACGACCGGGTGATGCTGATTGACTTCGGCATCGCCAAGGAGAGCGGCGGCGAGGCCGTGACCCGGACCATCGGGCGCGCCGTGACCCACGGGTTCAGCCCGCCGGAGCAGGTCCTCGGCACGGGGACGGACGTCCGCTCCGACGTCTATGCCCTCGGGGCCATCCTCTACGCGGCGATCACCGGGAAGGTCCCGCCGCCCGCCCATGAGCGGGTGACCGGCACGGTCCTGGAGCCCCCCGCAAGCCTGGTCCCGGAGATCCCCCCACTGCTCGATGCCACCATCCGCCAGGCGTTGGAGTTGAACCTCCACGCACGGCCTCAGTCGGTTGCAGAGCTGGCGCGAACCCTGGCGCTGGTGCGCAGCGGCGGGACCGGCGAACGCACGGTGTTCGTCTCCGATCCCAGTACCCTCACCGCCACACTGGGCACCCACCGCGAGGTTCGCCTGCCGAGCGTCAAGCTGCCCTCCACGCATTACACCCAGAGTGCGGAACCAGCTCCGCCAATCGTCGCGCCGCGGCGCCGAGGCCCCGGGCGCGGGCTGATGT
>JBGSUY010000327.1:0-7564 GCA_041753195.1 Chromatiaceae bacterium | reverse complement strand
CGATCGCCTCGGCCCGGGCCAGCCAGTAGTCCCGTTCCAGGGGCGCCGTGCCGCCGGCCTCATCCCGCTGCTCCCGGCACATGGCCAGGATCCGCTCCGGGGCGCCTTTTACGAACACACGGGCGTTGCCCTCGTGGTCGTGGTTCAGGGTGGCCATGAAGCGGTGCTTCGCGTCGAACGGGATCACGTCCGTGCGCGCCCAGCGGCCGCGGGTCTCGCCCTGTTCGACTCCGGCCTTGCCGGCGAACGCCAGCAGGGCCCCTTCCATGGGGTCCCCCTCCACCGTCCAGCGGCCCTCCCGGTTGTGCAGCTCGGCGTCGTTGCAGAGGGCTGCCGCCAGGGTCAGGTCTTCGAGCGACAGATGCTCGCTCGGTGTCACCGTTCTGCCGTCCAGGCTGAAGCTGCCAGAGGGCTCATAGCCGGTGCCGTCGACCCGGTACAGCTGGCGCGCGCTGAGCACGCCGGCCACGCTCATCTCGTTGCGCGTGAGGGTGCCGGTCTTGTCCGAGCAGATGACCGACACCGACCCCAGAGTCTCTATGGCCGGCAGGCGGCGCACGATGGCGTTGCGCCGGGCCATGGCCTGCACCCCCACCGCAAGGGTGATGGTCAGGACCGCCGGCAGGCCCTCTGGGATGGCGGCCACCGACAGACCGACCACCGCCATGAACACTTCGGCAAAGGGATCGTGCAGCACCAGGTAACCGAAGCCCAGGAGCAATGCCGCCACGAGGAGGATGAAGAGGGTCAGCCACTTGGCGAACACCGCCATCTGCTGCACCAGGGGCGTGGTCAAGGCCTCCACGCCGGCGAGCAGACCACTGATGCGGCCGATCTCGGTGCGCGCGCCCGTGGCCACCACCACGCCCATGCCCTGACCGCTGGTGACGGTGGTCCCGCTGAAGGCCATGCACTTGCGGTCGCCGAGGGCTGAATCGGCCGCCACCGGATCGGTGCGCTTCTCAACGGCTATGGATTCGCCGGTGAGGATCGCCTCCTGGATCTGCAGGCCGTGCACCTTGAGCAGGCGCAGGTCCGCGGGCACCTTGTCCCCTGCTTCCAGCAGCACCAGGTCACCGGGGACGACGGCTTCGCCGTCCACGGTCTGGCGCACCCCTTCGCGCAGTACCGAGGCGCGCGGGGCGAGCATCCGGCGAATGGCGTCCATGGCCTTCTCCGCTTTGCCTTCCTGCACATAGCCGATCAGGGCATTGATGACGACCACGGCCAGAATCACAGCCGTATCCACCCAATGAGCCAGCAGGGCGGTAATCGCCGCGGCGCCCAGCAGGACATAGATCAGGATGTTGTGGAACTGGGCCAGAAAGCGCCCCCAGGCGCTGGGGCGGGGCGGCTCTGGGAGCTTGTTGGGTCCGTGCTCGGCAAGACGACGGCGGGCTTCGTCGGCTTGAAGACCGCTTGAGCCGACGTCGAGCGAGGAAAGGGCGTCTTCTACTCTTTCTTCGTGCCACCTTTTCATCATGGAAGTCCGCTTTGAGGGCCGCGCGGCGACTCCTGTGCTCGGGCGCCGGTCGCCAAGAATGAAAAGCGACTATTTGCCGTACTAAAAATATGGACATTGATGCACGACCCGGGTTCTCGCCCCTGAATCGCTTTTTTTGGTTCTAACGACAGTTTTTTCGATGCGTCTCCAGGACCTCGAAAAGGGCAGCGGGAGCATTGGGGTCGCGCGGAGCATTGGGGGCGGGTCTTGCCTCTTGCCCGGCATGAGCGATTGGTAAGGCTACAACGTCTGCTGATCCCACTACAGCGGCCACTCGTTTGTCCACCACCACCGACAGCTTCGGGCTGTGAGCACCCTCCCAGGCTCAGCGCCCTGGGTGACCGCAAAGCGCGTTTAACGGTCAGTCCATAGGCCCTCGTTGAGCGGGAGTTCCTGGGACGGTGCAGACATGGAGGAGTCGAGCTTGAGCCTCGGTTCTGGGCCGATCAGAGACCCACTGCCCTCTACAGCCGAGCCGCCGCCTGAGTCCCTCCTTCAGGACCTGCGGGCGCGGGGAGCGGAACGGACCTCAAGGAGGACGGCGGTTGTCTCACTTATCGACACGAGCGCTGGGTCTACCCCATGGCACAAGGGAAGCAAGGCGCGGAACTGCATGTTGACGCGAGGTATCACCTGATCCATATTGATGGCATCAAATGATACTTTCGAGACGACGATGCAACTGGTTACGCCCGAACAGATCGCCGCCGTGATGGCGCTGATGCCGGCGCCGCACTCATTTGCCGAGCTCGACGAACAGGTTGCGGACGGATTGCCGAAGGCAGCGCTCAAGGCTGGCGTGGCGCGGATGGGTCGAAACGCCGATGAGCGCCGCGAGATTCTCCACCGGGTCGTGCCCGAGGCGACGTTGAAGCGTCGGCGGGATCGGTTGAGCGCTTCAGAGTCGGAGAAAACGGAGCGGCTTGCGCGGGTCTACGCGACCGCCCGCCACGTCTGGGATTCCGATGACGATGCGCTGGCGTTCCTGCATACGCCCCATTCGATGCTCGGCGGCCGGACGCCGCTCGATGTCGCCATGACGGAACTGGGCGCACGCCGGGTCGAGGCGTTGCTCTGGAGATTGTTCTACGGCATTACCGCGTGATCCGGGTTTACCGGATCGCGGATGAACGCCATCCGATCTGGGACGGGACCGGCGCGGCCCTCGTGGGCGGACGCTGGAACAGTCCCGGGCGACCTGTGATCTATGGCTCCTTGAGCTACGCCTGCGCGATGCTCGAGATCCTGGCCCATGCCGGGATCGGCCGCGTGCCACCTACCCAGCGGTTCGTTATCGCAGAGGTGACGGATGAGCTGTCGGTCGAGCGCCACGACTCGCGGAGTCTGCCAGCCGGCTGGGATGCCGAGGACAGCAGCGTTGCCCGTAGATTCGGTGATTACTGGCGTGCGTCAGCCCGGAGCCTGGTACTCGTCGTTCCGTCCGTTGTGGCCCGCCTGGAATTCAATGCGATCTTCAATCCTGGGCATCCGGAGTTTCAGAAACTGATCGTCTCCAAGCCTGAACCGGTGATCTGGGACAGCCGACTGTTCATGTCGAAAGGCTGAATATCCGTTTTGCAGCCTGGCACTTTGGAAGGCCGGCGATCACCGACCAAGTAAGTAAAGGGGCTGCGAAGGAGAGGCTCCAACGATTCAGATCGGCGTTCGAATCTCAGCCGGCCCTTCTCCTGCCTGCTCGGTAGATCCGATCGGGGTCGGGGACCTCAGCGCCGGAAGAAGCCCATACGCTGCAGAAATGGCAGCAGGTGCTCGCGCTTCTTGCCCTGGATGGCTCGGGCCGTGGTGGTGGACCAGTCGCTGCGGCGGGCGCTGGAGCCCCGCTCAAAATAGTAATCGGCCATGATACGGTCATAGTCACCCAGCTCCGCGGGGTCGGGGTCCCGGTACCGATCCTGATGGAGGATCAACTCCACAGGCAGGCGGGGCTTAACCTCGGGGGACTCGGCGGGCCAGCCGAGGCAGAGCCCGAAGAGCGGGACCACCAGCTCGGGGAGTTGGAGCTGATCCACCAGCACCTGGGGATCGTTGCGGATGCCGCCGATGAAGACGCCCCCGAGGCCGACCGACTCGGCCGCCAGCAGGACGTTCTGGGCCATTAGGGCCGTGTCCACCACCGCCGCCAGTCCGTGCTCGGTCCAGCCCTCCAAGGGACCGGCCCCTTGGGCGCGGCAGGCGGCTTCGACCCGCCGCAGATCGGCGCAGAAGACCAGAAACTCCGCCGCCCGCTCGATCCAGGGCTGGTTGCCCGCCGCCTGGGCGACGACGGCGCGCGCCTGGGGCCGAGTCACCCGGATCACTGAGTAGGCCTGGATGAAGCTCGAGCTCGGTGCCCCCTGTCCGGCCCGGATCAGCTCGGTGAGCAGCGAGGCGGGGATGGGCTCACCGGTGTAGCGGCGGATGGACCTGTGGCTGGTCTGGAGCCCCAGGACCGGGTTGGTCTCCGGAGTCGGCACGTCGGTCATCCAGGGCCAAAGGCGTCCGCGATGATCCCGCGGATGTCCGGCTCCTTGGACTCGATGTCCTCCACCAGGTCGAGCTGGGTGCGCGCCTTTTCCAGGTTCTGACTCCGGTAGGCCACCCGGAAGTAGCGATCCCCTTCCAGGTGGTCGGTGAGGAAGCGCAGGGCCAGCTCGAAGGGCAGGAGCCGGATACTGTCGTAGAGGACCTCGAGGTCCCCCCATCCAAGGAGACCTCGGGCCTCCTCCCCGTAAGCCCCGAGGATGGCCGCGCACAGGCCGAGGTCGAAGCGGGAGCTTCCCTGGTCCTGGGGGGACTCGCCGGAGCGATTGCAGCAGGAGCGCAGGCAGTCCCCCAGATCCTGCTGGATCAGTCCCGGTTGGACCGTGTCCAGGTCGATCAGTGCCAGGGCCCGGCCCCCGCTGGCGTCGAATAGGATGTTGTCGAGCTTGGGGTCCCCATGGATCACCCGCTCGCGGATCAGCCTCTGGGCGCGAGCGTCCTCCAGCACCCGGGCGAGCGCGCGGCGTTCGTCGATCCGGGCGAAACAGCCGCTGAGGGCGGCGCGCTCTTCCTCATTCGCCGCCTTGACCAACGCCCGCGCCGCCAGGTGTTGATCGAGGTAGATGGGGGTGTGGTGGAAGCCGGGCAGGGACACCTGGAGCCGCCCCCGGGGGAGCTCGGCGGCGAATCGGTGGAAGCGGCCGAGTACGGTTCCCACCCCGCGAGCCTGATCGCTTGTTTCCAGCCGAGTCAGGGTGACCGCGTCGGGGATCAGCTCCATCAGGCGCCACAGGGCCCCGTCGGCGGTCCGCACGAAGGGTGCCCCATCTCGCCCCACGGCCAAGGCCGGTAGCTTAAGGCCCAGCCGGCTCGCCTCGGCCCCCCGCTCGGCGAGAATCTGGAGGTTGGCCATGATGCGCTCGGGGTGGGGAAACACCTCCCCGTTGATGCGCTGGAGCACCCAGTCCCGGCTCCCCAACTGGACCCGAAAGCTCAGGTTGATGAGCCCCTGGCCCAAGGGCTCGATGGGCCCGATGGGTGCGTCGATGGCGAAGCCGGCGACGATAGCCGCCAGTTTCGCTTGGGGGTATCGCTGCATCCTAAGGGTGTCCAGTGGGGCTGGCTAATGACTCGACGGGGGTTGGGACCTGGATGGGCCCCTAGGCGGCCTCCGTTCCGCTAAGATCATCGCCCCCATGCAATTCATCGGCGGCGCCGGCCCATGACGGATTTGAAAGATCAGGTCTTCGTGTTCACGGGAGCCGCCTTCGAGGCCGCCCTCGCGGATTGGGTGCAGGCGCAGATCGCCGCCTATCCCCACCAGGAGGAGCGCATCCGCATCACGGCCCTGGCCATGCGTGACTTCCTGCTCTCCGATGCCGCCCGGCGCCACAAGCTGCTGATGCGGCCCGAACGGGCTTGAAGCCCCGACAACCTCGACTCGCGTCCCGCCCTAGCCGTCGATGTGGGGCCTCAGGGTCAGGGTATCGCCCCGCTGGATGAGCTCCAGATGCTTCAGATAGCTCATCCCCAGCAAGACCTCGTCCCCCGGCATGTTCGGCAGCACGCTGGCCCGCACATCGCGCAGGATCAGTCCACCCACGTCCACCGAGGCGAGCCGGGTCCTCCAGGTCTCCACACGGCCGTTGGCGGTCTCGCTGATCCCTCCCGGCCCGAGCGTCAGTTCGAGTCGGCGGGCCAGCGCGAGGGGCAGGGCCACGTCGGTGGCCCCGGTGTCCACCATGAAGACGACCGGTTTGCCGTTGATGCGTCCGCCCGTCACGTAGTGGCCGGCCCGGTTGCGCCGCAGCACCACCTCCGGGATCCCGGCTTGGGTCACCTGGGCGACCGGGTCGGGATTGGGGTTGCCCTGACGCTCGATTACGCCGTTGAACAGCATCGCCAGCAGGGCCAGTCCCACCACCCAGGCGGCAAACACCATCACGCGGCCGATCCGCGAGGGGGTGTCATCGAGGCTGGGCAGGGGCTCATTCATGGCGGGGGAAGCTCACGGGCTCGCTTCCCCAGAGGTGCGGTCAGTTGTCCGCGCTGCAACGCGCTCGCCTGGTCCCCTTTGCGCGGGCTCGCCCCTACGATCCAGTTCCTGGGATCGCAGGCGGCGACCTGTCTTTAGCGACCAGTGGCCGCGCTCGCGGTGCGCTGGAACTGTACCCGGTAATAGGAGGCGGCGCTGCGGCCATTGGCGACCACGTCGTAGACCCTCCAGCCGTCCTTTGCCTTGTACATGCGGAACTGCAGCTTGCTGGGGTAGGAGCCCGGACGCAGGATGCCCACGTTCACGCTCACGGCCCCCCGGGGTCCCATGCGTGGACGCAGGATGCGCACCTGTTGGCCCTTGTAGCTGGCGAGCTGGGTGCTCAGGCTGCTGAGGAAGCTGGCCTCCAGCCGGGCAGCCATGGCCTTGCGCTGCTCGGGGCTCATGCGCGCGTAGGCCGGGCCGGCAACCCACTTCGCCATATAGTCGAAGTCGAAATAGGGGGCAATCTCCTTGTCCAGGAAGGCGGCCACCTGGAGCTTGTTCGGGAGCTCTTCCTGGCCCATGAACTCCAAGAGCTTGTCCATCCCCTCCTTGAGCGTGTTGCTCGCCTGCACCATGGGGCTCTTGGCCAACCGCTCCCGCATCACCTGCCGGGGATCTGCTGGCGTGGCCTGGGTACCGTACCCTGGGGCCTCGGCCTGGCGGCCGGGCATCGGGCCTGGCTGCACGGAGGGGGCGCTACCGTAAGGCCCGGCGGGCGGGGCAGCGTAGCCGTAGGGTTGGGCATAGGCGCCCGAGGCGAGTCCGAGCAGGACGGCGAGCGGGAGCCAGGAACGAGACTTCATGAGGATCCTCCGATGCGATTGGTATGAGTCGGGCCGGGCAACCGGCGCGCCGGTCAGCGTGCCAACCGCGGGATGGAATTGCAAGCCCGTTACCAGGAACGTGGCCCTCGCCGCTCAAGATGTCAGCTTGCGATAGATGTCCGAGACCTTCATCGGCAGCCGGGTCACGTCGGCGATCACCGTGAAGTTGGCGGGGCCGTACATGTGGGGCAGGTAATCGGCCCCGTGCTCGTCGATGGTGATGCAGAAGGGGTGGACCCCCTCGCGCCGGGCCTCGAAGAGTGCCTGGCGGGTGTCCTCGATCCCGTACTCGCCCCGGTACTGGTGGTCGTAGTCAACCGGCTTGCCGTCCGAGAGGGTGATGAGGAGCTTGGTGCGCGCCTCCTGTTCCGCGATAATCCGGGTCAGATGGCGGATCGGGGCCCCCATCCGGGTATAGTCGCGGGGGTTGATGCCGCAGATGCGGCCCTTGGTCTCCTCGCCATAGGACTCCCCGAAGCGCTGGCGCTTGATGATCCGGTCCTCCCCCCGCAGGACCTCGAAGGTGTGGCGGATGGACTTGATGAGCCCACCGTATTTGCGCCCGAGCCGGTCCCGGGTCTCCGGCAGGGTCTCCGCCTCCGACCTGTCCTCGCCGGGCGGCATGCCGTCCCGATCCTCCAGGATTTGGGCCAGGGCGACGCGAAAGCGGTCTCGCTCCAGGGCCGCGCGCACCGCGAGGCGGGCCCGCACCGC
>JBGSUY010000326.1:0-13423 GCA_041753195.1 Chromatiaceae bacterium | reverse complement strand
GCCGGCCGATCAGGAAGCCCTGGGCCCAATCGCAGCGCAGTCGCCGCAGGATGGCGAGCTGCTCCGCGGTCTCCACCCCTTCGGCAATGACCCGCTTGCCAAGCCCCTGGGCCATGGTCAGCGTGGCCCTCACCAGGGCCTCGTCGGCCGAGTCGAGCCCCAGGGCGGTGACGAAGCCCCGGTCCAGCTTGACCGCCTTCACCGGCAACTGCTTGATCATGGCCAGGGAGGCATGGCCGGTCCCGAAGTTGTCGATATGGACCCCCACCCCCAGGCCCGCTAGGCGCTTCAACAGGCCCGCGGCCTGGGTCAGGCGGGAGAACAGGGCGGTCTCGGCGATCTCCAGGACCAGGTACCGGGGCTCGACCCCGTGCCGCTCCAGGGCCTGAGTCACCAGGGCGTGGATATCGCTGTGCTCGGCCTGGATCGGCGAAACGTTCACCGACAGGGTCAGGGGCTCCACCCCCTGATCGAGCCACCCCCGTATCTGACGGCAGGCCTCATCGAGCACCCAGGCCCCCACGTCGAGGATCAGACCGGTGCTCTCCAGCAACGGCAGGAAGCCAGACGGCAGCTGGAGTCCCCGGGTCGGATGACTCCAGCGCAGCAGGGTCTCGCAGCCCACGCAGCGCTCGGAGCCGAGCTCCACCTGGGGCTGATAGAACAGGGCGAAGTCACCATCACGCAGGGCCGCTCGCAGCTCCTTCTCCAGGGCCAGGCGGGAACGCCGGACCAGGGTGATCTGGGGGCTGAAGAGGCGATAGGCGTTGCCGCCCCTGCGCTTGACCTCGTACATGGCGGAGTCCGCCTGGCGCAAGAGCACGTCCGGGTCCGTCGCCAGGGAGGGGTAGAGCGTGATCCCGACACTCGGGGTCACCGCGAAGGCGGTCCCCTCGAGGTCGAAGGGTTCATCGAAGGCATCGAGCAACCGCCGCGCCAGACCCTCGGCGGCGGCTGCGTCGGGCACGTCGTAGAAGATGGCCGTGAACTCGTCCCCACCCATACGGGCGATGGTGTCCGAGGCGCGGGGCAGGGCACGCAGACGCTCCGCAGCCGAACGCAGGAGGTGATCCCCGGCCCCATGTCCGAGGGAGTCATTGATCTCCTTGAAGCGGTCCAGATCCATGAAGAGTAGGGCCAAGCCCTTGCCTTCCCGCTGGGCTAGCTCGATGGCCTGCACCAACCGGTCGGAGAACAGCTCCCGGTTGGGCAGGCCGGTGAGTCCATCCTGGAAGGCGAGCTGTTGCATCCGCTGCTCGGCCGCCTTGCGCTCGGTGATATCATGAAGCATGACGAGATAAGCGAGGTTCCCCTGCCAGCGGGTTTCGGTAACCGCCACCGCGGCAGTCCCTGGGGCACCATCGTGCCGGTTGATGGGAATCTCATTGGGGTGGCCATCCGGGCCGCCGGCGGCCGTGGACCTAGGGAAATCCGTCCCCACCAGGCCCTGCTCACCGCTGGCGAGCAGGGACTCGGCAGCGGCGTTGGCGAACCGGACCCGGCCCTGGGCGTCCAGGACCAGGATCCCGGTTCGATTCTCCTCCATCAGGCTCTGGAGATTTTCCCGGCTCTCGTCGAGCTCCTGCTCCATGCGCAGCCGCGCCGAGACGTCGCGCATGACACCGATGGCGTGCTGCTGTCCGTCCAGGCGCAGAGTGGCGATGGACAGCTCCACCGAAACCTGGCTCCCATCCCGACGCACCGCCACGAGTGAGCGGGTGGTCCCCAGGACGCGGCTCCGCCCTTCCCGGGCAAAGCGCCGATAGGCAAGGTGCGCCTGATCTCGCGACTCGGGTGTCGCGAGGCTCAAGTGGGCGTCGCGACCGATCAGTTCCCCTGATCCGTACCCCAGGGTGCGCTCCGCCGCCGGATTGGCGTAGACGATCCGACCCTCGGAGTCCAGCAGGAAGATCCCGTCCACCGCGGTTTCGGTGATGCCCCGGAGCTTGGCACGCTCGGCCTCCAGGCCCCGATTGGCCGCCTCCAGGTCGGCAAAGGCGCGCTGCTGGTCGGCCTGGGCCCGCCGCAACTCCTCCTGAGTGGCCAACAGGCGGCGGTTCACCGCGCTGATGTGCAGGGCGTAGAGGATCCCGAGGACGAACACCAACGCCAGGCCCAAGGGGACCCGCCAATTGGCACTCACGAGGGCCAACAGCGAGACCAGGCCCCCCAGGGTCATGAGGGCCAGAGGCCACCCGGGAGCGCGCCCAGTCAAGTCAATGCCCGAGCCGGGAGGCGCGCGTCAGGTCCGAGAAGCGCACCCCCTTGAGCCCGCCGATCTCCAGGCTGATCCGCTCGATCTCCGCGGGGCGGCCGCGGATGATGATGGTCTCCAGGCAGTTGTGGTGGTCCATGTGGACGTGGGTGCTGGCCACCACATGGACGTACTGGCGATGCTGGATGTCCAGGATGTGCTGGGTCAGCTCGCGCTGATGGTGGTCGTAGACGATGGTCAGGACCCCGGCCACCTCCTGATCGCCGTCCTCCCAGGCCTCCTCCACCAGTCGCTCGCGGATCAGGTCCCGCACCAGCTCAGAGCGGGAGGCATAACCCTGATGGACCAGGCGCCGATCCAGCTCGTCCAACAGCGGGCGCGGCAGCGAGACGGTGAAGCGGATGGTTTCCTCGGGTCTGGACATGGCGGCTCCCGGTGTCGGCCCGGCATCGAGGGACCGTTTGACCGAGATCCAAGGATACCCCAGGAGCCCCCCGGGGGCCCGTGACCCAAGGATTCGGCAGGGTTAACCCTGTCCCAGTTTCCGGCGCGGACAAGGAAAGGCCCCGGGGCCTTTCGGCTCCGGGGCCTGCTGGACGAGTCTCGAGCGAGGCTCAGAGCTCGAAGGGATCGGCCTTGCTGGTGTCGGTCTGGATCGCCTGGACCTCGACGACCGGGGACTTCGACTCCTCGGTCGCGAGACGGTCGTTCTCGGCCAGCACCATCGTGGTCTGCACACCACCAACAAGCACTGCAACAGCGGCAAGTACACCTAGAACACCCATGATACAGCTCCTATAGAAACGCCTTGTGGTTAAGATGGCTGACATTATATTAGCCATTGCTAATTTAGCAAGTGCTAATTGATCAATTGTTACACCTTGTTACATTTTGGGCTGCATCTTGGGTTAGAGAACGGGTTTAGAGGACCCCGGGGCCTGCTCGCTCAAGAGGCTGAGATGCCGTTCCCGGACCTTGGCGAGCTTGGGTGCTATCACCACCTGACAGTAGCCTTGGGCGGGGTTCTGGCGGAAGTAATCCTGGTGGTAAGCCTCGGCCGGGTAGAAGTCGGGGACCGGTGCCAGTTGCGTCACGATGGGCCCCGGCCAGAGGCCCTCCGCCGCCAACTCGGCGATCAGTCTCTCCGCCGTCTCCCGCTGGGGCTCCGAGTGGTAGAAGATCACCGAGCGGTACTGGGTACCTACATCGGCCCCCTGGCGGTTCAGGGTCGTGGGGTCATGGAGCGTGAAAAAGACCCGCAGCAGCGTCTCATAGTCGATGAGCCCTGGGTCGAAGGTGATCTGCACCACCTCGGCATGTCCGGTGGTGCCGCTGCAGACCTGGCGGTAAGCGGGGTCAGGGACCTCGCCACCCGCGTAACCCGAGACGACCGAGGAAACCCCCCTGAGGCCCCGATAGGCCGCATCGAGACACCAAAAACAGCCGCCGCCCAGGGTCGCCAACTCAGTCGCCATGGTTAGTCACTCCGTCCTCTGCCTCATGGGCAAGGGTGTCGACCTTGGGGCAAGAAATCAACCTTGTGGGACTCGGGTTCGCGAGGATCACGGTACAGCCAAGCAAGGCCGATCCAACGGGCGCGTCCTTGAGCCACGTGGACCGAGCAACCTCTCAGCCGCGGACTCGACACCCCTGCGGCGGCGCTGCTGAGCACCAGAAAAGCA
This sequence comes from Chromatiaceae bacterium, assembly GCA_041753195.1. Lineage (GTDB taxonomy): Bacteria > Pseudomonadota > Gammaproteobacteria > Chromatiales > Chromatiaceae > Thiodictyon. The sequence goes on along the minus strand of JBGSUY010000326.1, from coordinate 9,526 downwards.
GGCCGCCTCACCCTTGAGGTGAATTAGGGGTTGACAAGTCGATCAGTATTTCAGAAACTGTTGATGCGCTGAAGTTAACGCTTCAGTGCACTCCTCCATCCTCCTTTGGTGGTAACTTTAAAGCGCGACTCCCCGTCGCGCTTTTTTTTGCCCGCTGTTCCAGCAGAGCTCCCCAGGTCCTACGCCCGCCCAACGACCGTCCTGGTCCGGTTGGCCGGTTGCCTCGGTCGCCCACCACGCCGACAATGCGGCCACCGATACCCGTTGAACCTTTTTAGGAGACGCCCATGTCCAACGAGGGATATCACGAGCCCGTCGAGGAACTGTCGGACCAGACCCGGGACATGCACCGGGCCATCATCTCCCTGATGGAGGAGTTGGAGGCGGTGGATTGGTACAACCAGCGGGTGGATGCCTGCAAGGACCAGGATCTCAAGGCCATTCTGGCCCACAACCGAGACGAGGAGAAGGAGCATGCGGCCATGGTGCTGGAGTGGATCCGCCGCCAGGACCCAACCTTCGACAAGGAGTTGAAGGACTACCTCTTCACCGACAAGGCCATCGCCCATCACCCCTGAGCCTCTGTCAGGGGAGCCCCCTGACGGCATCTCCGCGAGCCGGTGTGACGAGCGAGGTTGAGCCAGTCAAGCGAAGCAGCGTCCACTCAGGCTGTCTGCCGTCCGGCGGGTCTGGATGCGGTGCCTCACTACCCCCGCCTCGGCGAGACGCCGGGTCAGCGAATCCAGATACGCCAGCCCGTCGCGACCGGCCATGGGGGTGGTGCGCACCTCATAGGCCACCCCGAAGTCGAGCAGCCGCCGCAGACTCTCCCATGCCTGCTCGCCCGAGCCCGGCGCCCCGGTGACCTCGGGGTAATCCTCCGGCAGGGCCTTGATGTCCAGCCCCACCCAGTCCACCAGATGAAGGACCCGCACCAGGCGATCCGGATAGGGCCCGGCTGTGTGCAGCCCGACCTTGAAGCCGAGATCCCGAACCGCCTCCATGGCGGCGCCGAGCCCCGACTGCAGGGTAGGCTCGCCGCCGCTGAAGACCACCCCATCCAAGAGACCCCGGCGGGTCTCGAGCAAGCCCAGCACGTCGCTCCAGGGGATCGACTCCGCACCGCGCCGGGGAATCAGGTGCCCGTTGTGGCAATAGGGGCAGCGCCAAGGGCAGCCCTGGCAATAGATCACGGCCGCCAGCTCACCCGGGAAATCGATGGTAGTGAGCGGCGTAAGCCCCCCGACCTGGAGTTGGCTCACCAACCCAGACGTCCGCTCCTCAGGCGGCGGCACAGCGGACCTGAGCGGCCGCGACCCGCCCTTGGGGCGTCTCGCTGTAGTGGCGCCGTTCCCGATGCTCGGAACGCTTACCCGGGTTGAAGGCCGAGACCGGCCGGTGGTAGCCCATGACTCGGGTCCAGACCTCGCACCGCGTACGTTCCTCTGCCTTGAGCTCAAACACCTGTGACATGGACATGGGTGGCTCCTCCGCTGCTGGTTGTTCGTCGTCTTCAGGTTGTCGGGTGAAGGGGCACAGGGATCTCTGCGCCCCTTGCACACCCCCTTGCACACAATTTGCGTTCACATGCGTTCGGTTGCGGGCAATTCCGATTCCGCCCGCTTGCGGGCCAGCAGCTCCTGGTCGCAAACGGGACAGAACTCGTGCTCTCCGGCGATGTAGCCGTGCCGCGGGCAGATGGAGAAGACCGGGGTCACGGTGATGTAGGGCAGCCGAAAGTTGGTCAGGGCGCGACGCACCAGGCGCTTGCAGGCCTCCACGCTCCCGATCTGCTCGCTCATGTAGAGGTGCAGGACGGTCCCGCCGGTATATTTGGACTGCAGGGTCTCCTGCATCGCCAGGGCCTCGAAGGGGTCATCCGTGTAGCCCACCGGAAGCTGGGAGCTGTTGGTGTAGTAAGGCGCCTCCGGCATGCCTGCCTGGAGGATGCCGGGAAAACGCTTTCGATCCTCCCGGGCAAAGCGATAGGTGGTCCCCTCCGCGGGGGTGGCCTCCAGGTTGTACAGGTGGCCGGTGGATTCCTGGAACTCCTGCATGCGTCCCCGCACGTGGTCGAGGAGACGGCAGGCCAGGGCCTGGCCTGCCTCGGTGGTCAGGTCGTCCCGATCGGAGGTGAAGTTGCGCACCATCTCGTTGATGCCGTTGACCCCGATGGTGGAAAAGTGGTTGCGCAGCGTGCCCAGGTACCGCTTGGTGTAGGGGAAGAGTCCGGCGTCCAGGTGACGCTGGATGACCTTGCGCTTTATCTCCAGGCTATTGCGGGCGAGATCCAAGAGGTCGTCAAGACGCTTCAGCAGACCCGGTTCATCCCCCCTATGGGTGAAGCCCAGGCGCGCGCAGTTGATAGTGACCACGCCCAGTGATCCGGTCTGCTCCGCGGAGCCGAAGAGCCCGTTACCGCGCTTCAGCAGCTCCCGCAGATCGAGCTGCAAACGGCAGCACATGGAGCGGACCATGTTGGGGGTGAGCTCGGAGTTGATGAAATTCTGGAAATACGGGAGACCGTACTTGGCGGTCATGGCGAAGAGCCGGTCCGCGTTCTCGCTCTCCCAGGGGAAGTCGGGCGTGATGTTGTAGGTCGGGATGGGGAAGGTGAAGATGCGGCCCTTGGCATCCCCCTGGCTCATCACTTCGATATAGGCCCGGTTGATCAGGTCCATCTCGGCCTGGAGATCGCCATAGGTGAAGGGCTGCTCCTCCCCGGCGATTACCGGAACCTGCCCCCGCAAGTCCTCGGGGCACACCCAGTCGAAGGTGAGGTTGGTGAATGGGGTTTGGGTCCCCCAGCGGGAGGGAACGTTCAGGTTGTAGATCAGCTCCTGGATGTACTGGCGCACCTGCCCATAGGCGAGCCCGTCCTTGCGGACGAAGGGTGCCATGTAGGTGTCGAAGCTGGAGAAGGCCTGGGCCCCAGCCCATTCGTTCTGCAAGGTTCCAAGGAAGTTGACGATCTGGCCCACGGCGGACGACATGTGCCGGGGCGGCCCCGCCTCCACCCGCCCAGGAATGCCGTTCAGCCCCTCCGCGAGCAGGGTGCGCAGGGACCAGCCGGCGCAGTAGCCCGAAAGCATATCCAGGTCATGGATATGGATAGCACCGTCCCGATGGGTCTGACCGACCTCCGGCGGGTAGACGTGGGACAGCCAGTAGTTGGCGATCATCTTGCCGGAGGTGTTGAGGATGAGCCCACCGAGCGAGTAGCCCTGGTTGGCATTGGCCGCCACGCGCCAATCCGAGCGATCCAGGTACTCGTCGATGGAGGCCGCCACGTCAACCAGGGTGCGACGCTGGTCGCGCAGACGCGCGTGCTGCTCCCGATACAGGATATAGGAGCGGGCAGTCTCGAAGTGGTTGGCGGCGATCAGGGTCTGCTCCACCACATCCTGGATGCCCTCCACGTCCGGCAGGCACCCGTTCCCATGGCGGTGGGCGAGCACCTTGACCACCTGGGCGCAGAGGAGCCCCGCCTCCAGGTCTCCGAACTCTCCGCTCGCCTGACCGGCCCGTAGGATCGCAGACTGGATGCGGGCGGCTTCGAAGGGCACCTCCCGACCGTCCCGCGTCCGGATGCGAGTCGGCAGTGTGGCGAGGTTGTTGAGCGCTGTACCCATAGCAGATCTCTCGACGAGTCCCTAGATATTGTGTCAGCTAGTATAGACGACACCATATATTGATCCTTGACCGAGATCAAAGGTCTGCCACGGGACCCCGCAGAACTGGGTGGCCGGTCCCGGCCAGCCCTCCGGGCGTCCAGCCCAGTTCCGTGCGGGACAAGAAAGCCCCCTAACCGGGAGGTCAGGGCGCCTTGAAGCCCAAATTGGGCTGTGAATCCGCGAAAAATGAGAAGAACGCGAGGCGTGTCTTCAGCTCACGCTTGCGACTGCATGCGCCGCCGAGGTGGCGCGGTAGCTCCTTGAGCGAGCCCTCAACCTATTATTATTCTTATTCGCGCTCGTTCGCGTTCATTTGCGGACAATTCCTCTCCCTGGAGTGGAGCCCCCTCGGCGAGGGGGATCAGCAATTGCGGCACACCTCAAGGGCGAACTGCTCGAGCTTGCGGGTGTCCGCGGCGAACAGCCGGATCCCCTCGGCGAGCTTCTCGGTAGCCATGGCGTCCTCGTTCAGATCCCAACGGAAGCCACGCTCGTTGTAGGTGACCTTGGGGATGTCCATGGCCAGGGCCTGCTCCGGATCCAGCTTGCGCGGCACGTCACCGTCGCTGGCGGCCAGCTCGCCAAGCAGGGCGGGAGAGATGGTCAGCAGGTCGCAGCCAGCGAGCCCCAGGATCTCGTCCGCGTTGCGGAAGCTCGCGCCCATGACCACCGTCCGGTAGCCGTGACGCTTGAAGTAGTTATAGATGCGGGTGACCGAGAGCACGCCCGGATCCTCGTCGGCCGGATAGCCGGCCACATTCTGGGCGTTCTTGTACCAATCCAGGATTCGGCCGACGAAGGGCGAGATCAGGGTCGCCCCGACCTCGGCAGCCGCCACCGCCTGGGCGAAGCTGAACAGCAGGGTGAGGTTGCAGTGGAGCCCGCGGGCCTCCAACCGCTCGGCGGCCCGGATGCCCTCCCAGGTGGAGGCAATCTTGAAAAGCACCTGGGCGCTGGGATCGATGCCCGCCGCCTGATAGAGCTCCACCAGGCCCTCGGCGCGCCCGACCGTGGCCTCCGTATCGAAGGATAGGCGGGCGTCGATCTCGGTGGAGACCCGGCCTGGGACTATCTTCAGGATCTCGGTCCCGAAATTCACCGCCAGCTTGTCCATGGTCCATTGGGCCTGGGTCTGGGCATCCCCTGCCCCCCGCTTGCTGCCGAAGATGACGGCGTCCTCCACCAGCTCCCGGTACTGGGGCATCTGGGCTGCCTTGTAGATGAGCGACGGGTTGGTGGTCGCGTCCTGGGGCTTGTACTCGGCGATGGCCTCGAAGTCGCCGGTATCGGCAACCACCGTGGTCATGGTCTTGAGAAGGTCGAGCTTGCTCATGGCGATGCACCCTTAGGCTGGGAGGGGGTTAGGCTGGGGGGGGTCTGCAACCTTAGTCGAACATGGTGACGGTTTCGACGTGCCCCAGGGCCCCGCGTTCGGCCCAGGGACAACAGGCGAGCGGCGCGGTCGGTCTGCCAACCCCGTCAAACCCAGCCGACTGACCAGGCCTGAATCGAACTACGCTATCATTCGCCCATGAATCTTCGTGACCTCAAATACATCGTCGCCGTCGCCGAGACCCGCCATTTCGGGCGAGCCGCCTCCCGCTGCTTCGTAAGCCAGCCGACCCTGAGCGGTCAAATCAAGAAGCTGGAGGAGGAGTTGGGGGTCGTCGTCTTCGAGCGCACCAACAGATCCGTGGAGGTCACCCCCGTGGGGGAGTCGATCCTCACCCACGCCCGGCTCGCCCTGGAGCAGGCAAACGCCATCGAGCAGGTCGCCCGCGCCCACCAGGACCCCATGGCGGGCCCACTGCGGATCGGTGCCATCCCCACCCTGAGTCCCTACCTGATACCCTTGGTCCTGGCACCCCTCAAGCGCGCCTACCCCAAGCTCACCCTGGTGCTCTCCGAGGAGCTTACGGACGCTCTCTTGGCCAGGTTACACCGCCATGAGGTCGACGCCGCCTTGCTGGCAACCCCCACGGAGGAGTCGGAGCTCGACGCCCTCCCCCTGTTTGACGAGCCCTTCTGGCTTGCCCACCCGCGCGACCATCGGTTGTATGAGAAGGAAACCATTACCGCCAAGGACCTGGAGTCCCTCGACCTGCTCCTGCTCGCCGACGGCCACTGCCTGACACATCAGGTAATGGACCTGTGCCACCTCGCCGAGCGGCCCACCCAGGGCGAAATGGCGGACCTGCGGGCGGCGAGCCTGGAGACCCTGTTGCAGCTAGTGGGCGCGGGCTTCGGCTGCACCCTGGTGCCGGCGTTGGCCATCCGCGGCAGCTGGATGACCGGCAGCGGGGTCATCGCCCGCCCCCTGTCCCTGCCGAACGCCTACCGCCGCATCTCCCTGGTCTATCGCCGCAGCTTCCCCCGCCCCGCCGCGATCGAGGCCCTGGCCACCGTGATCCGTGCGCATCTACCCAACACGGTCAAGCCGCTGCCGCGGGGTTGAAACAGGTTCCGAGGCCCCGAGCTGACGACCGCAGAAGAACGGCCCGATGTGACGCTCTGCGTCACATCGATTTGCAGCCTGTCGCCCCACGATGCTAATCGAGACCCGAGCGGCGTGCCCGCTTGTCGTAAAAAAATGACAGACTGGCTGAAAATCGTGACAAGTTGCGTTCTTAAGCTATTATTTCCTTTGCGAGAAACACAGAAGGCCATTCGACAAGCGGTAGCAAAAAAGCGACAGAACGTCTGCCGATCAGGGCTACATACCAACGGCGCAGATATTGCCTGGCAAGAGTCGAAGGGGGCCAACTCGTCGCAAGATGCTGGAATCCGAGGACGCAATCATGACAACCAACCAATCGCAAGCCCTGTGGGAGCTCTGCCGTCAAGGGTTGCCGCTGGAGGCCGACGAAGCCGCCGAGCACTGGGACAAGGGACAGCCCTTCGTATTGGAGAACGGCGTCCACCTTGCCCGGTACGTCGAGGCCCTACTTCGGCAGTGCAATTGGGAGGTCGAGCGGTCGGCACGGGCCGCCTGATCCAGGGTCCCCTCCAGTCGCGGGCACCGGTCCTGTCCTTGCCTTGGGTCCTGGCCTGATGCGCCAGGGCTACCTCCTCATCGAGACCCACCCGGACTTCCCCGGTCGGGTCCGACTCCTCTCAGCAGACAGGCCGCCCCCTGAGCCCATGGAAACCGCCCCGGGCGGCTCGCCAGACAAACCGCAGATCCGCTACGCCGCCCTGTTCAACGACCTGGACGTGGCCGTGATGCACGCCCATACCGCCCTGCAACGCGGCCTCATCGACATCGACACCCAACTCTACCGAGCCGACCCGGCGCGAGCGGTCGCCGCCGTGGAGGCCATCGCGCTCCAGCACCGGCGGGTCTACCTCGACCCGAAGCTGGCGGCCAACCCACTGCTCGACGCCGAGATCGCCCGGCGCCGGCGCCGGCTGCGCCGCCGGGACCGGGTCTGGAACGGGATCGGGATCCTCGCCCTCCTAATGCTGCTGCTCAAGCTGGTGCTCGGGATCTGAGAGGCCGGGGCCACTGTCAAGCCGGATACAGCGCCACATGCACCGCGAGCCAGACACAGAGCGGATCCGCCGAGGTCGCGAGGACCCGATGGGGCGCGCGCGCGGGGATCAGGAGTGAGTCGCCCGCCTTCAGGCCGACCTCCTCACCGGCGAGCAATAGACTGGCCTCCCCCTGGAGCAGCAAGACCCACTCGTCCTGGGGCTGGTCGTAAAGCACCGGCTCGGGGAGGCTGCTGCTGACGATCCGCTCGATGCGCACCGGGCCTCGGCGCAGAAGGTCCTCGAAGACCTCGCCGACGGCGGGCCGTGGGAGATCCGTCAGTAGGTTAAGAGGGACCTGAGGCATTGAAGTCTGGGGCTCCGATTGTGGCCGATGGCTGAGGTTCGAGGCCAAGTGGCGGAACGCCCCTCGGGCTTCCGCCCTACAGCAGCACCCGTTCGATGCCGCCCGAGCGGACCTGCTCGATGAAGCGCTGCTGCCAGCCCTCGCCGAGCGTCCGGCGGGCCAGCTCCACCACGATGTAGTCGGTCTTGAGGCCGGTCTCGTCCGCATACTTCGCGAGCCCCTGCTGGCAGGCGGGACAGGCCGTGAGCAGCTTCACCTCGCCCGCCTCGGTTTTATCCTTGCCGGTCAGTGCCCGGATGCCGGAGGTCAGCTCCTCCTGTTTGCGGAAGCGGAGCTGGTTGGCGATGTCCGGCCGGGCGGTTCCCAGGGTCCCCGCCTCGCCGCAGCAGCGATCCGAGAGCCGCACCTCCTGTCCGATGAGACTGGAGGCAACCCTTGAGGGGGCATGGGTCTTCATGGGGCTGTGGCAGGGGTCGTGGTAGAGGTACTGGACGCCTGGAACCCCCTGGAGGCTCACCCTCTGCTCCATCAGCCACTCATGAATGTCGAGCAGCCGGCAGCCGGGGAAGATTCCCTCGAATTCGTACTTGAGGAGCTGGTCCATGCAGGTCCCGCAGGATACCACCACAGTCCGGATATCCAGGTAATTCAGGGTGTTGGCGACCCGATGGAAGAGCACCCGATTGTCCATGGTGATGCGCCGCCCGCGCTCTTCCAAGCCCGCGGCCCGTTGGGGATAGCCACAGCAAAGGTAACCCGGGGGCAGCACCGTCTGGGCCCCCTGCCGGTAGAGCATGGCCAGGGTGGCGAGCCCGACGTCGGAGAACAGCCGCTCGGACCCGCAGCCGGGGAAATAGAAGACCGCCTCGGCCTGCTCGGACGGCATCTGCGGATCCCGCAGTATGGGTACCTGGGTCCGGTCCTCCAGCCCCAGCACCTGGCGGAAGGTCCGCTTGGGCAGCTCCACCCGAATAGGCCGACTCACCAGATCCACCACCTGGCTGGCAAGGGCCGGCCGCCCACTGGTGGCACCAGGCTGGGCGATACGCCGTTGGGTGAGCCGCAGGGTGCGGGCGGCGGCATGGGCCAGGTTGATGCCGGCAAAGCCCCACTGGGCCAGCCCGAGGCGCAGATAGCGGATGGCGCGGGGGTTGACCGTGTTGAGAAACTGCATGGCCGCCCAGGCCCCGGGGCTGAAGCGCTTCTGTCCACGACTGGTGAGAATGCGGCGCAGGCGCATGGTCACCTCACCGAAGTCGATGTCGACCGGGCAGGGGCTCAGGCACTTGTGGCAGATGGTGCAGTGATCCGCCACGTCGTTCATCTCCTCTACATGGCGGAGCGAGAGCCCGCGCCGGGTCTGCTCTTCGTAGAGGAAGGCCTCGATGATGAGCCCGGTGGCAAGGATCTTGTTTCGGGGCGAGTAAAGCAGGTTGGCCCGGGGCACATGGGTCATGCACTTGGGCTTGCACTTGCCGCAGCGCAGGCAGTGTTTGACGTCGTCGTTCAGGGCCCCGAGCTCGGTCTCCTCGAGGAGGATGGCCTCCTGTTGGACCAGCCGCAGCGACGGGGTATAGGCACCCGCGAGGTCGGAGCCGGGCATCAGCTTGCCCGGGTTGAAGCGCTCACCCGGGTCCACCCGCCGCTTGTAGGCCACGAAGTCGGCCAACCGCTCGGCATCCAGGTACTGGAGCTTGGTGATGCCGATCCCATGCTCCCCGGAGATGACCCCGCCGAGCGATTGGGCCAGGGCCATGATGCGGTCGACCAGCCGCTCCGCCTCCTGGAGCATCCGATAGTCCGCGGAATGGACCGGGATGTTGGTGTGCACGTTGCCGTCGCCCGCGTGCATGTGCAAGGCGACGAAGAGGCGCGAGTCACGCAGCCGCTGGTGGATCTCGGCGAGCCGGCCCCGGACGCCCGCGAGCTCCTGGCCGGCGAAGATCGCGCACAGCCGCTCGCCGACCTCGCGTGAATAGGATTGACGCAGGTCCCGGCGCAGCATGAGGGCGAG
>JBGSUY010000325.1:0-11908 GCA_041753195.1 Chromatiaceae bacterium | reverse complement strand
CTGGTGGTCGACGACGAGCGGCGCATGCGCCGCCTGGCGCGACGGACCCTGTCCGAGTTGGGCTATCGGGTGATCGAGGCAGAGAACGCGGCCTCCGCGGCCCGCCTGCTGGAGAAGGATGCCAGCGTCGACCTGCTGTTCACCGACGTGGCGATGCCCGGCGAGATCGACGGCCGCACCCTGGGTCAGTGGGCGCGGCTCGAGCGCCCCGGGCTCAAGGTGCTGCTCACCAGTGGGTTCCCCCAGCAACCCGTCGATGAGGAGGCCCCCGAGGGGGAGGCCCTGCCCTTCCTCAAGAAGCCCTATTCCAAGGATCAGCTTCAGGAGGCCGTTCAAACCCTCCTCGATGCATAGGCGTCTTAGCCTCAGACCCCAGAGGGTCTGCGTTGCGTGGAGCCCATGCACCCAAGCTCCGCGGGCGCGGCGACGTCGAGTTACCTGCGAAACGAAAGCCCCCGGCGTTGCCGGGGGCGAAATTGCCTCTGGGCCTAATCCCCGGTCCCTTCCGGGGATGTGACCCAACTGCTCTACTATCTGAATATCCGAGTCACTTCGGTGACGGTGTTGTTGGCGGGATTTACGTCGTCCTCTGCCGTCACCGTCGCGGTCCAGAAGATCGCCCAAGGCACCCACGTCACGTTGGCGTTGAGTTCGATCGGGAACGGCCAGCTTTGGCTCGCGCCTGCCGCCAGGTCGTTGAACGTAAACTGCATTGGTCCGACGAGGGTGAGGCCATTGGAATTCGCACCTGTCACCGTGACGACGCCTGAGGCCGCATCCGGACCCGCGTTCGCAACCGCGACGGTGCCTTCCCGCTCCGTGCCGAACACCATGCGCACCGGCACCTGGAGACCGGAGTCCGGGCTGATGGAGACGTCGTACGCGGTCACATGCGGCGCACCACAGGTCAGCGGGGTCTCGTAGCCGATCAGCACGGGGTTAGTGTGCATAAAGTCGATGACCGCGCGGGCATCGTCCGCGGCTTGGGCAAGGCCTCCAATGTTGCCGTCCTCGAAGCCTGGGAGGAAGTCATCTAGATCCGTCGTGTCGGTATCCGGGAAGACCGCGGGCAAGATCGGACCCTCGACGATCCAGAACAGGGGCTCACCGTCGGGTCCCGTGACGTCCGGATAGAGGGCGAGGTATTCGAACCAGCCATCCAGGGGATTGTCCTGGGGAATATAGGCGGGATAGGGCAGGGCGCTGTAGGTCTCCGAGCGCTCGTAGCCGTAGCCAGCGTAGTTCAGGAAGCACTTTTCAACCAACTGCACGACGCCCTGGACCTCCTGCCGGACGTTGATACAGATCGGCGCCCCCAAGTTGGTTGTCTCCAAGTCCGGCAGGCCCAGGATCTGGTTCAGGTAGACCACCAGGTCCACGTTGATCGATCCACCCTTGTCGGAGGCGGCACCCAGTCCCTTGGCGGCGGTGTCGAGGTAGCCGTAACCCGTGAAGGGTTGCGGGAGCTCGATTGGATCGGCGGGATCGCCCAGTTCACCCCTGAGGATCATCTCCTTGTAGATGGCCAGGTTCTGCAGGGGAGAGTCGACGGCGCTGGAAATGTACTCTAGGGTGACGCCGTCGCCGTCGCTATCGTTGATGTCCTGGCTCGTGTAGACCAGCCGGCCCGCCGGGTCCAGGGTGATGCAGTCGGCCGTGGCCAGGTTGACGACGACGTCGGCCAGTTGCCGGTCCATCACAGCCGCCGGGGCGCGGGCCACGTTCATGCGGGAGAAGTCGACCTCTTGTGTGCAGGTCTCATAGCCAACCGCGACCCCACAGGTGATCGGGTCGAGTGGAACTAGGCAGGGTACGCCCTCGGAGCAGGTCACCGGGCACGTATCGGAGGGTAATGCGATGGGCTGCTGGCAAGACCCTGCGGGGACCTCTAGCCCCGTTTCCGGATCAATCGCCGTCGTTTCCGGCGTTAGGATGGGCACGCCGTTCGCAGCGCGAAGGAGCACGAACATGTCGCCATAGTCGGGCGCGGTTCCGCCACCCCCACCACCACCGTCGCCAGGAGCGGCGAGGACCGCGATTGGACAGGCCAGGATGGCCGCAAACAGGAAGGATACAGCGGGTTTCATCGACGCTCGCTTGCTCATGATATCGACTCCATTCCCCGATTAGTTAAGCGCCGCAGCGGATCGCCGTGGGGACCCGGTCGCTACCATTCCGTTCAGGATGGCTCCACTGCCGCCGCCCGTCGGGCGAGCACCCGATGCCGCTCGGTGATCGCGGACGCCTCGTTTTGCACGTCCACTCAACCTTCGCAATATGCACTCGCCTTCGAAATCGAAGAATAGCAGCGGACGGTAAGCCAACTCCTAAGCTCGTGTAACCATCGTGTAATTCTTCCGTGTGGATTTGTATACATGCGCGAGCCGAGGCGACTTGCATGGAGGGCTATCGCGCGCGTAAGCCGGCTCCCGCGCGCATCTTAAGAATCTTCACCGATTAATTACACATCCTTATCTGAATCTTCATCGGCAACTTACATTCGGGTGCTAGGGTTTTCCTTGCTTGCCCTGGCCCGTTGTAAGCAGTTCTATGCGGTCAACGCAGGCAGGGGTGGAGCCAAGGACTCTCGATGACCGCCGACGCACGGGCGCGAAGTGCCGAGCTCAAGCAAGACGTGCGGTAAAGGGCCTTGGCCCCCCTTTGGCTCGCGTGCTGACGCCGTGCTGGCGAGGGGGCATTAGGCCCAGCCCCCTCGCCAGGGGGTTGTGCAGCCGCGCCCTAGGCCATTATTAATTAAATGGAGTGAGACCCAATGAGATCCTATCGTCTGCGCACATTGGTGGTGGCGCTGGGCGCCACCTCGATCGCGGCCGCCGCATACGGCGTGACCGCCGCCCTGCCGGTTCAGTTCGATTGGCGGGTGGTGATCAACAACGGTGACCTGATGCCCTCCGATACCTGCGATCCGACGGGAGCGGACACGTTGGACACGTTGGGGTGCCGCACCTTCAACAGCTACAACCAGCCCTCGGTCAACCAGAAGCAACTGGTGGTGATCCGGGCACGCAGCAAGGGCGGCCAAGGGGGCGAGCCCGCCCATGGGGTCTATACCCGGGACATGGCCGCGGAGGGACCCGTCGTCAGGATCCTCGACCGCGAAACCCTGGTGCCCCAGCCCAACAACCTTGACAGTATGTTCATCGAGCCGCCCTCGTTCCCGCGCATCGACATCTGTTCGAAAACCGTGGCCAGCCGCGGAAACCATCAGCCGGTGTGGAACTATGTCGTCGGAACCGATCCGGTGACGGGCGAGTCCATTGAGACCCGCGCGGGGACCACCGGCATCTACACCAATCCCTTCGGCGACCTGATCACCGGCGCCAGCAAGCTCGGTGCGGTCCCGGAGCTCTCGTTCTTCCAGGTACCCGAGGCCCCCGGCACCCCGTTCGACGTCTTCCCCGGCGCGCCCGCGATCACCGCTGGGTCCACCATCGTGTTCAAGGGCAACTACACGGTGGATGACGTCGGCAAGACCGGCGTGTACTTCCGCAAGCTAGGTGACGAGCCCATTCCGTCTTCGGAGGGCCTGCTGGAACCCGCGGGCGGCACCAACCCGGTGGTCCTGATCGCCAACAACACGGACACCCTGATTCCGGGCACCAGCACGGTGTTCGGCTCCACCGCCCCACCCAGCGCCGCTGTCACGCGCCAGGGAAAGCGGATGGCGGTGTTCGCCGGTTTCGACATCGAGGAGGCCCCGACCCTGGGCGGCATCTACCTGGCCCCTCTGCAGGCGAAGCCGTGGCTCAGAACACTCGTCAGGATCGGCGGTTGGGTCCCCGGTGAGCCCAGCACGACCCGCTTCACTCGGCTGGGCGAGGGCGTCTCCTTCGACGGGCGCTTCGTCGCCTTCTGGGGCGCCTGGGGAACTGAGACCAAGACATTGGTCCTCCAGTGCCGCACAGAGGGGAACAAGGACCGCGTCGCATTCTGTAACGCTCAGCATCCGGATGGCTTCGAGGTGCAGGTTCCGGTGTACCAAGGGATCTTCGTCCACGACATCGAGACACGGAAAACCTACCCGATCGCCAAGTCCCCGAAGGATTTTGCCGACTTCGTGTACTGGAACTTCTCGGGCCGCGTGCCCGGCACGGGGGAAGGGGACGACGACGGTGAGCTGGCGCGCTGGCGCTCCGCGAGCTTCGTGGCCGTTTCCGGTCTGGTCGACTGGAGTCTGGCCGACCCGACGTTCCATGTGGCCTTCAAGGGCCGGACCGGTGAGGTGGTCGACGGTGCCTCTGTGGATCCGGTGGACGGCATCTATCTCAAGAAAGGTCCCTGGTGGCCCCGGATCCTGACCCTCATCGAGACGGGCATGGACGGGACCCTCATCGACCCCGAGGCGGTATTCGTCGACGAAGAGGATCCGACCGCACCGCCAGTGTCGCTCCCGGTCACCGAAATGGGCATCGAGCGCGACGGATTCCGCGGAAAGTCGCTCGTCATCAACGCCAGCATGGGCACGGAAGAGGCCGGTTGGGCGGGTGTCTATCTGACCAAGGTCCGGAAGTAGCCGGTGCCAAGGAGCTGGCGCACTTGGCGCCAGCTCCTGTGCGGTACGCCGATTTCTGGGTCACCGGAACGGGGCCGTCGCTTGGGGTCGTCGCCCCTCGTGTACGCCCCCGGGGGCTATGATCACTGGCAGTGAAGGCCGATCGGGATCTTGGCGAGCCGCGGACGAATGCCCTGGAAATCAGGCGAACGCTGTCAAGATGCGACAAAGCCCACGCTGCCCCATGGAGCGGCCGTAGGCCCGCGGGAAATGGCCACGGCGGCGCCGACGCAAGGTCTATCGTCAGATGCACGAGCGGCGTATTCCTTTCCTGGGCTGGTTCCTGCTCGCGACTGCGGGCGCCGCGGTGCTCATTGCCTTTCTCGGCTGGCACATCTACGAGTCCCACCGCTTCTTCGGTCAGATCGGGACCGAGTTCGTTCGCCAGACGGAGGCGATCGCCCGGGTCCGTGAGCTGCGGTGGGAGCTGACCCAGGCGGCGCACCACGTCGTCCTGTTCGGTGACGGCGAGGATCGCCGAAAGGCTTACGACGATGCGGCGCGGCGTCTGGGGTCGGAGGTCGACGCGGACCTCGGGCTCCCGGAGCAGGCCCCGGAGCGGGCCGGACTCGGGGTGCTCGTCGAGCGCCTGCACAGCCTCGGCGCCATCGAGGCCAAGGCCATGGCGGCGGCCCGGGAGGGCCGGAAGGAGGAGGCCCTGGACCTGCTTCACTCCCCCGAATACACGCAAAGCACGGGCCTGCTGTGCGCGCAGGCGGATGCACACTCCAAGTCGGTCCACGCGCGCCTGAGGGAGCGCCTGCGGTCCCACGGGGAGAGCGAGCTCGCCTTCTTCTCGGTGGACGTCGCGATTCTACTGTTTGCCGGAGGCCTGTGGTGGCAATTGGGCGTTCGGCTGCGCCGCTGGCGGGTGCTTGCCGATTCCGAGCTGGGGAAACGGATCAACGCCGAGGTTCAGCTACGGCAGGCCCAGAAGATGGAGGCGTTGGGGCAGATGGCCGCCGGCGTCGGACACGATTTCAAGAATCTGCTGAGCACCATTCAGGGTTACGCGGACCTGGCCTCCCGGGCGGCCGAGCGGGGGCAGGTCGACCACGCGAGCCTCAAGGGCATCCAGGCTGCCGCCCAGCAAGGTGCCGCTGTCACGGGCGCGCTCCTGACCTTCAGCCATACCAGCGGGCCGGAGCGGCAACCTGTGGATCTCTGCCAACTCCTGTCCGAGACGGCCGAGCAGTTGCGGCGGACGCTGCCGGCCGCCGTCGAGATCTCTGCCGGGCCGGATCTGCCGGCCGAGCAGTGCGTTATCCTCGGCGACAGAAACCAGCTGCAGCAGGTGCTGCTCAACCTCGCGCTCAACGCTTCGGATGCCATGCCGACGGGTGGGCGGCTGACCATGACGCTCCGCGCCGGCGACGCGGGGGCGGCCGATGCGAGGAACGCCGGGGCCGAGCCTGTCGTCTGCCTTGAGGTATCGGACACCGGCCAGGGGATCCCGCCGGAGATCAGGGAGCGCATCTTCGAGCCCTTCTTCACGACCAAGGGACGCGGACAAGGCACCGGCCTCGGGCTTGCCATCGTCCACGCGATCGCCGCCGATCATGGGGCGACGGTCGACGTCTCCTCGGTCCCCGGCAAAGGAGCGACCTTCCGGATCTGCTTCCCCCGGGACGAGTCAGCGGCGACCCTGGGCCTCCCTCCCGTCCAGGACCTGGAGGGCGTGCTCCTGATCGCCGTGCGGGACCCCTATCAGGGGCAGCTTCTCGCCTCGGCGGTCGAGCGGCTCGGCCTCGGGGCCGAACGGGTGGCGGACTGGCAGGGGCTCCTCGACGCCCTGCACCGGCATCTGGGAACGGACCTGACGGTCTTGCTGGACGCGGAATTCACCGAGTGCCGGGCCCGCAACTGCGCTGAAGCCTTCGCGGCGACCGGTGCTCGGCCCCGGGTGCTGATCCTGACCGAGCGCGACGCCGCCTCCGTGGGCGAGTACGAGGACGCCGGGTTCATGGTGCTCGAGCGACCGCTGCCCCTGGCGGAACTGGTCAGGCTGGTCGCGAAGGGTGGGGCGGCCCGATGAGCCATAACCCGATGAACCATAATCGGGCGACCATCCTCATCGCGGACGACCACGACCTGCTTCGCGACATGCTCGCGCGGCGACTTGGAGAGGAGCCCGACCTTCAGGTGATCGGCGTCGTCGCGGATGCCTCCGCCGCGCTGGAGCAGGCTCTGGAGCACCGGCCGGATCTGGTCCTCATGGACATCGATATGCCCGGCCTCTCGGCCTTCGAGGCGGCCCGGCTGATCCGGGACCGGCTGCCCGACACCCGGGTCCTGTTTGTCTCCGCCTATGTGCGCGACGGCTTCATCTCCCAGGCACTGGAGGTCCGCGCCTGGGGCTACCTCACCAAGGGACAGAATCCCGAGGAGCTCGTCGGCTGTATCCGAACCGTCATCGGGGGCGGTTCCTGCTTTTCACCCGAGGTGGAGAGTCGTCTCGAGATCGGTCCGGACGGCGTGGGACTGACGCAGAAGCGCCGCAGCCGCCTTGAGCTCCTGACTGCGCGGGAGAGGCAGATCCTCTCCTACCTGGCGCGCGGGCTGTCCAAGAAGGAGATCGCCCGCCTGGACGGTACCAGCGTCAAGACCATCGACCATCACTGCCAACACGTCATGGAGAAGCTCGATCTCCACGATCGCGTCGAGCTGACCCGGTTCGCGATCCGCGAAGGTCTTGTAACCCTCGGAAAGTTCAGACCTCTCCCTGGATATGGGGAATTCGCCCCATTTCCCGACAAGCCCTTCCGACCTAAGAATGTAGTGAGTTTAGATTCGCCAGAACTCCGCGCCGTGCGCGGGCGCGGCAGCGGCACGACTGGCTTCACGAGTGAGGCCAAACGATGAACAAGATACTCTTGCGTTTAACCCTGATAGCGGCTGCGGCTTGTCTCACCGCTGCCCACGCGGACCACATGAGTCCGTGGGGCGCCGGATGGGCAAACATGCCGAACGACATACACAACACCCGCATCGAGACACGACTCACGGACGATGACGATGCATTCCGCGATTTCGTGCGGTACGGGGAGGGCGCGGACAGCGTCAATCAATACCTGACGGAAGCGACGGCTGCCTTGGAGGTGGAGCTGGCCTCGGGCCATCAGGTCGATCAACTTGGGGCACGACTGAATCCGCTGCTGGACTACCTCGGCGGCGGTTGGGCGCGATACACATTGTTCGACGGTGACACCCTGGTGAGCCGGGTGCTCAACATCAATGTTCGCCTGAGGCTCGTCACGAAGAACGGGGCAGTGGCCAACGAGGAGTTGGGGCTGGATGGGGCAAATGCGGTCGCCGCCTATTTCAGATATGCGACGGCTGACGCCAACCTGTACTACGCGATGTGCGGCCTTGTGTACGACGGCGTGATTGACACGGACGCCGACGGGGTGGGCGATTACGCCGTCTATTCTCTCTCCCTGAAGGAAGACCTGGCCGGTCTGGTCGAGGTGGCTGGTGAATGTACCGACACGGCCGGTGCGCTGGTGCTGCCAGAGGTTCAACCCGCTGACATCGTAGACATCGCCGTCGACGAGGTCCCGGCGCTTCAGGGCGACTTCTAGCAAACGCTACTGAAAAATCAAGTCACTCCTCCCTCCTTCGCCGCCTTCGAGGCGGCTTTTTTTTCGGCGATAACTACGCGGCGTTTCGACGTGCGGTGGCCGCGTCCTCCCCAGGTAACGCAGACAGAGCCTTCCTTGATCCGCACGCCGGGGCAGCCGCTCCCTTCGCGCCCGCCGTAGCGCGAGGCCGGGGGGCCGCGCACCCCGGCCGGGCTGGGGTGGGTCGTCTAATCGACGATGCGGATCGGCGTGCCGTCGCGCACCAGGCGCCAGATCTCGTCCATCTCCTGGTCCTGGACGGCGATGCAGCCGTCGGTCCAGTCACGCCGGGAATACTCTGCCCGAATTGCGGGAGACCGGATGTGGTTGGGCATGCCGTGGACCATGATCATGCCCCCCGGGGGGGTGCCGAGGAGCTTCGCCAAGGACTTATCGCGCTCGTTAGGGTAGGAGACATGGATGGACTTGTAGTAATTGCTGCGAGGGTTGCGCCAGTCCAGGATGTAGTCGCCGATGGGGGTGCGCTCGTCGCCTTCCTGGAACTTGTGCCCCTTGGGCGCGGCCCCGAGGGCGACGCGGTACTCCCGGACCACCTCGCCCTTGCGAAGCAGCTGCATCTTGCGCTCGGACTTCTTGACGATGACTTTATCGACGGTCTGGGCCGTGGGGGCGGGTTTGGAGGGCGTGCCCCCGCAGCCGCTGAGCGTGAAGGCGGCGGCAATCCCCAAGGACAGCAACGCGAGGGTCCACCGGGGCCGGCTGATCCGGGTGAGAGTGCTCGACTGGGGGCTTGTCATGGTCCTGATCCTGGAGCGCTGAAGGTAGCGAGTGGCGTAGCTCATATGCGACGCACGAAATTCTAGGTAAGCACATGAAAAAAATCTACCTTGTGCGCGAGTAATTTGGCGTCCCTCACAGGTTTCGCCCTCGGGGAAGGGTCCTGCTCGACCCGAGTGCCCCTCAAAAGGCCGGCAGCACCCGCAGATACAGGGTCTTGAGATAAGCGGTCTCCGGGATGGCCGGGTGTACCGGGTGGTCCGGGCCCTGCTGGCCGATCTCCAGGAGCTGAAGCGAGACCCCGGCCCGCCGCCCCGCGCCCTGTACGGTGCGCAGGAAGGCGTCCCGATCCAGGTGAAAGGAGCAGGAGGAGGTGACCAGCAGCCCGCCGGGCTCGATCAGTTCCAGTGCGAGCCGGTTCAGCCGGCTGTACGCCTGGGTCCCTTCCTTCTCGTCCCGGCGGCGCTTGATGAAGGCGGGCGGGTCCAGGAGCACGGTGTCGAAGCGCCGTCCCTGCTCCTTGAGCCCGCGTAGGACCTCGAAGGCGTCCCCCTGGAGGGTGCGGACCCGTTCCGCCAGGCGGTTGCGCGCGGCGTTCTCCGCGACCCGCTCCAGGGCGCCCTGGGAGCTGTCCACGCAGGTGACCTCCCGCGCCCCCAGGGCCGCGGCCCGCAGGCCCCAGGCGCCGATATAGCTGCAGACGTCCAGCACCCGTTCACCTACGCCAAAGCGTCCCAGGCGGGCGCGGTTCTCCGCCTGATCGTAGAACCACCCGGTCTTCTGGCCGCTCAAGGGGGAGACCAGGAATTCGAGATCGCCGCCGGGGCCGCCCTCGGGGAGGCTGAGGGTGTCGGCCGGCTGCCCGAGGACGACCTCCACCCCTTGATCCAGCCCCTCCAGCTCCCGCACCGCCGTGTCGTTGCGCAGCACCATGGTCTTGGGTCGTAGTACCTGCTCCAGGGCGGCGAGGATCTCTCCGCGCGCCCGCTCCATGCCCGCGGTGGTGAGCTGGACCCCCAGGAGGTCTCCATAGCGGTCCACGATGAGACCGGGGAGTCCGTCGCTCTCGCCGAACACCAGCCGGTAGAAGGGGCGCTCATAGAGCCGCGCCCGCAGGGCCAGGGCCTGATTGAGGCGCGCCACCCAGAGGGCGGGGCTCAAGGGGCGGGAGCGGTCCCGGCTCACCAGCCGGGCGCAGATCAGGGAGTGGGGGTTGACGTACCCGTGACCGATCCAGCGCTCGTGGTCGCTCAGGATCTGCACCGGCTGGCCCGGCTCCAGGTCCCTCAGGGGTGTGGCGGCGGTGTCG
The DNA here is from genome assembly GCA_041753195.1 of Chromatiaceae bacterium. Taxonomy (GTDB): domain Bacteria; phylum Pseudomonadota; class Gammaproteobacteria; order Chromatiales; family Chromatiaceae; genus Thiodictyon. Next base: position 1,668 of record JBGSUY010000325.1, on the reverse strand, counting down.
ACCTCGTTGCTGTAGATCCAGCAGTGGCCGGCGAGCAGGCGGCGCTCTTGATCCTTGCGCAGGAGCAGGGGGCTGGATTGCATGGCTGGGATTCCCCGATATGGACGGTTGTGGGAAGCCTAACCCGTCATGACACCCGTGTCGCCCCGAAGCATGAAGACACGGCTGTCATGACGTTGCGGGGCAGGAGCTCTCGGCGCTGCACTAGGCGATGATGCAACGCCATCACCCGTTGGGCGGCGGGCCGCTTTGCGGGGCCCAGCAGCGCTATCTGATCCGCTCGCCGGTGGTCGCCTGGCTCGGCGCCCTGGCCTTCAGCGCGGCCGCCTAGAAGCTGGCGCCGCGCGATGCGTGGATCGGCTGGTGTGCCCACGCCTGCCGGGTCAATCTTGCGCGGGTTGCGGCCAACAGTCGCTTTCTCATCTTGCGGAGCATCGCGATGGCGAATTTCGGCTCGCTTGTACTGGCCGAGCCCGATCCGCCCCAGACCCCAACTACCCTCGGCGAGGCCATGCGCATGCTCGCCCAGTTCGGCGGCTTCCTTGCGCGCAAGGGCGACGGCCGCCCCGGCGCCACCGTGCTCTGGCGCGGCCTCACGCGCCTCGCCGACATCACCGATACCTTCCGCCTCTTCCACCCCTCTATCCCCGCCGGCCCCTAGCGGCTGTCGCCAGTATGAGTAATAGATAGCCCAGGGGGAGGGAGCGGGACAGGGAGCAAGCGATCACGGCCAGCCGCGGACCTTGCTCCTCCCCCCTGGCAGGGGGGAGCCCAGGAGGGGAGTCGAACCCCCCGGTCCTGTTGGTACAAGACCTAGGATCCCAGTCCTCGCCCCCCCACCCCCTCTGTCCGGGGGAGGGTGACAAGAGCCCCTCACCTCGTGACCCCTCCGCCGGGTGCTCGATGGGCCTCGCGGGGTTCGAAGGGACACGAGCCCGTCGCGAAATATTGCGTTTTGTCAATGTTTTTGCGCGCCCGACCGGAATCCTGATTCTGGGATCCCGTTCACGGAACCGTCATGACACCGGGTCGGGTCGGTTCCACCGCGACCCGGGCGATGGCGGCCGGCCGGGTGCCACTGCTGGCAGAATAGGCCATTTAAAACAAATGGGTAGCATGTTAGGCCCGGGTTTCTATAGCGGTCTAGGCGAGGTTCCGCCGGGTCTGCGCGCTGCACGCCTGGCGGAAACAAACTGTGATCACATGCTCAAAAACTGCGCTTCGTCAATTTTTCTGCAACTTCTTGTGCAAGCCGTCACAAAAAGCGTCTACAGTTGCACGGCGTGGGGGGCCAACCTCCCCGGGCACCGAGCTCCCCAGACGCCTGCTTTAAGAAGAAGCCCATGCCCAGGCGGCACATCGACAGCTCAGAACAAGCCCTCCCAGGGGCGCGTGCTGTCCCCCAGATCCACCCCGGCCCCGATGCGAACCTCGACTGCAACCCGGATTGCAATCCAGTCCGCTGGGAGACCACCGCGGACTGCCGCCACTGCCCCATCCGCCAGCAGGCCCTGTTCGCCGCCCTGCGGGGGCCGGACTTCCAGCACCTCCTTACCCCCATCCGCAGCGCCCTGATCCCCGCCGGCACCACCCTCTACCGGGAGGACGCCCCGGCGGCCGCCGTCTACACCGTGAGCCGCGGGGTGCTCAAGCTGATCAAGGGCGTCG
>JBGSUY010000324.1:0-12926 GCA_041753195.1 Chromatiaceae bacterium | reverse complement strand
GCCGTCACCGAGCCCGCGAAGGTGGCCGAGCTAATGCGGGCGATCGACAGCTATCAAGGCACCCTGCCCGTGCGCTGCGCCCTGCGCCTCGCCCCCCTGGTGTTCGTGCGCCCCGGGGAGCTGCGCAAGGCCGAGTGGGCGCACGTGGACCTGGACGCCGCCGAGTGGCGCTTCACCACGTCCAAGACGGGCACCCCGCACATTGTCCCGCTGGCGACACAGGCCCTTGAGATCCTGCGCGAGCTGCACCCCCTGACGGGGCGCGGGCGCTATCTGTTCCCCAGTGCCCGCACCGACGAGCGGCCCATGAGCGATAACGCAATCCTCGCCGCCCTGCGGCGGCTGGGAATCCCGAAGGACGAAATGACGGGGCACGGGTTCCGCGCGCTGGCCCGCACAATCCTGGACGAGGTGCTGGGCTACCGTCCCGAGTGGATCGAGCAACAGTTGGCCCATGCGGTACGCGATCCCCTTGGGCGAGCCTACAACCGCACGGCTCACCTGGAAGGCCGCCGGGCCATGCTGCAAGGGTGGGCCGACTACCTGGACAGGCTCAAGGCAGGGGCAGAGGTGATCCAGCTTCGCGGTCGGGTCGCGTGATGCCAGTCCGCCAGCCCTGGGCCGACCGGCCGAAAGCCGGGTTCCCTCACCCGGCCCGGGCTGGCACCTATCCCGAGGGCACCGTGAGGGCGGTGTATGTCTGATCTGCAAGATCCCGTCGCAGAGCTGGCGCGGCGATTCCAGTTCCTCGCGGATTATGACCTGGCCCAGGAGCTTGAGCAGGTCGCCGCGCAGTACGACCACCACAACAAGCTCTATTTTTCCTCGCCGGGCGAACGCCGGAATGCCGCTAGGGCCAGCGAAGAACATCTCCGCCGATTCCTTGAATCGCTTCCACACCTGGACCGGGCCGGGGGTCGCTATTACGTGCCCGACGATACGCGGCGCGAGCTGGAAAAGATCCAGAGCACCCTTGGCGCGGCTGCCGAAGCACTCGCCGGCAAACGGGGCGGCGGGCCGGAGCCGAACGTCGCGAAGAATGTCCTGGTCACTGACCTATGTCAGATATATCGCTGCGGAACGCGGCGGAACTGTGGCTATACGCAAATTCCCGGGACAAACGACTACACCGGGGAATTTATAGATTTTGCCCAAGCCGCAGCATCGCTACTCAAGGTCCCTTTGACGCGCGACTTTATTGGCCGAAGGCTGAAAGAGATAAATTCCGAGCTTGCCAGCGCCGACCTAACGTAACTAACTCCCGGAGAAACGCGGGGAGTTAGTTACGTTAGTAATCCCGTGCGATCCGCCAAATACTTGTGACGTCCCTTTCATTTGGAGCGCCACATGCAGCAGCATTCCCGCTTTCTTCGTCGGCCCGAGGTCGAGGCCCTCATTGGGTTGCGCCGGAGCACGATCTACCGCCTTGTGGCCGATGGCGATTTCCCCGCGCCCGTTCGCATCGGCCCGCGCGCTATCGCTTGGCTGGAGTCCGACATCCGCCAATGGATGGCCGCCCGTGTCGCTGCCTCTCGCCAAGCCTAAAAGTGAAAACCCCGCTGTCATGACGTCTTACTTCGCCCTTGCTGGCAAAGAGGTCTACTCCGGGGGGTTCGCCCAGTGCGTCGCTTGGGCGCGAAGCCGAGTCGAGGCGGATTCGGAAGCCGTGGTCAAGATCCTGCGGGCCAGGGCTGGCGAGCCCACGGCCCGCGTGGTTGCAGAGGTCACCCGAGAAGGCGAGAGGATCATCGCGAGGGGGCGACATCTCCCCGTGTCCAACCTAAAGCGGAGGTGCCCTGCCGCATGAAGGACAAACACTTCAAACGAGCCGAAGGGGTTATCTGCCTGCCCAGAGTGATGATCCGCAGCCCCGCTTACCGGGCCCTGAGCCTCGCCCCTCGCTGCCTTCTGGTAGAGCTGCAAAACCGCTGGGCTTCAGGTCGGTCCGCAATCAACTTCTCGACGCGAGAGGCAGCAAAAGCCCTTGGAGTGTCCCAAGCGACGGCAACCCGTGCGTTCAAGGACCTAGCAAAGGCGGGGTTCATCGCGTTGGCCGTTCCCGCCGACCACGGGGCCCGTAAGTCTCGTGGGTGGCGCCTAACCTGGAATCAGACCCCGGACGGTCGGGAGCCCACCGACGACTGGGATCTCGCAGAAAAAATCTCGCGGTTCACCACGAAAGCGCGAAACCCCGAATCTGAATCACCAGAGAAGCGAGTACACATCGCGGCAACTCACGCCGAACGACGGATCAATGACTTAGCGCCGGTCGCGATTCACGGGAGAAGCGCGAAATAGCTGCTTCTGAGTCACCAGAGAAGCGCATTGTATTTACCATGAGGGGGCCCCCGAGCAGGCCATGATGACGACATCAACGACTGTTTGTGCCGAGTGCGGGGCGGATCTCGTCACGAGACCGGGAAAGGTGGCGCGAAGGTTCTGCGGACCCACCTGCCGAAAACGGGCATCTCGGAGGATGTCACGGGTTGAGGGGGAGCATCGCGACGGGCAACCTGTGACATTGGCGCAGAAGGCCGCTCTCGTAGGCCCAAACAGCGAAGAATCAACATCCGCCGAGTCACCCGAAGGCTACGTGGCGGAGTCGATCAAGATTTTGCCCGATGCGGAACTCCTGGAGCGGTTTCCTTGGGCGAAAGCCGAAACCCTCGCCGCTCAGTACGATCAGCCCTTGGACTTTGTGAAGCGGTTACTTGAGACCTGCCGGTTGTCAGGTTGGCCCGTGGAACAGGCGACCACGAAATATTTCCAGGATGATGCGTCAGTAGTGGTCCCGCCCGAGGTTCAATCAATCCACCGGGAAGTGGTTAACCAGTGGTACCGGCGATGAGCGGGGCGTCGAGGCCGTTCGTGTCCTATGCGAGAAGTGAAACATTGAAGCGTTGTTATTTGCTGAATGGGCCAGTGGGTTTGAGCCCCAGCAAGTCTAACAGCGAAACTTTCGATGCCCGTTGAAGCGGTGCCAAGCCGGCGCCAGGCGGCGGGTAGTTCCTATCGGCACGTGCAATCTTGATTTTGCGAGAAGAGGCTTCCGCGAGCACGAGTAAATGGAACTCCTCTAAGTCGCTAAAGTGCTCTGTAGCCAGCGTAGGTGCGTGCCTCGAATTCGCCTTCGCGACGAAGCGGTTCGAGACTAAGATGCCCGCGATTTGCCGATTCCTGGGACGGTCGTTGATGTGGGTCCTTTTAAGGCGATCACCGATAAAGTTCGCGTTTTCACTAAATCGTGAGGCAGTTTCAAGTTCTTCAACGAAGCTCTCGCCCTCAACAGCCTTAACACTTCGCCAAATCTGCGTTATCTCGCCTAAGAGGATCCCGAAGTACATCATTGCTCCTGCATGGTTCGTATGACTCGTTTCATCGGCAACCATTTCAATAAATAGATAGGTTGCCGGCCACAAGTCCGCCAAGATAACGAGAGTAGCATCTCTGGCAGCCTTGAGGATCTCTTTCGACTTGTCACGATTACTCTGGTTCATTGAGCTAAAAATCTCTCAACCTTCCCCACAACCAAAGCGCGGCATGGTGGGTTTGGGTCGCTTCTTGATGATGATTGCCGTGCTTGGCTCTTTCTGTGGATCTCGCGGGGCATCCTCAAAATCTTGTTCAGGCACAGCGGCGAGCTTCTGCCACTTTGAGGACTGGTCACGGGAGATGCCGAGGGAGGAGAGAGTTGGCGGCATCAACGTCGCGCGACACGACGTTGATTTTTGGTCGCCCCCCTGTCGCCCTTTGCCCCATCTCGCCCATCTCCTTGAGCAGCTGGCCCGTCGAGCTGGCGGTCCGCAGGTTCTTCGAGGGCGACAAGGTCGGTTGCGGTCCCGCCCGAGGTCCTGGAAGCCCATAAGGACGTAATGCGGCGATATTTCCGCCTGTCCTAACAAATTCTCAGGTTTAGGGCGCCTCCACATAGTCCCGGATCTTGCCCGCTCTGCGCACATTTTTGTTGTAACTCAAAGCACATCCGACTTCGCGTCCTACGCCCCAGCCAAGAAGGCCCGCCAGCAAGGTCCCTGGAAGCCCCTGAGAGCCCTCCCCATCCCCCGCCGATCCCGAGCAAAGACAATGGGTTGCGGGCGCCGAAATAGCGCGCTGGCCCGCCCCCTGCCTGGGCACATCCGCCCGCTGAGGCTGTGCCTCCAGGCACAATCTTCTTTTGCGGGATCGGGAGCGGAAAGAAGGCCAGAAGGAGGCTCACCGGGCCGGGAATATACTTCGAGCTGGGGCGAATCTTGAGCGGGTGGGGGGGGTGGGCCGCGTAAATATCGGTTAGGGAGGTGCGGGTCGCCTTCCCGTCCTGCGCGGCCCGGGACTGTGACGCGCTCCGCAGCTTAGGCTGCCCCCGCTTGTCCCTCCGGCGTTGACGCCGGTCGGCCTCGGCGTTGCCGAGTTCTAGCCACGGCCCGTGGTTCAACGACTAGCGCACACAATGAACCTGGCCATTCGTTGAAAACTTCGGTATGTTTTGCCGATAATCTCAGCGAGACGGAAGACGATGAAGCGCCGCGAGTGCCCGACTGCCAAAACCTGTTCAAAGTGTCAGAAGGAAAAGCCTCTCTCGGAGTTCTACTTCCACAAGAAGCGCGGACACTACGACTCTCGATGCAAAGCGTGTGCGAAGGCACAGGTTTCGGCAAGGGCGGAGAAGAAGTTCGCGGAGATTGCGGAGTATCAGCGCCTCTACAGGGCGAACAACCGGGAAATGCTTGCCGAGCAAAAGCGAACTTGGTACTCGGGAAACCGGGAATCAGAGCAAGCAAAGAGGAAGCAGAATTATCTGGAGAATGCGGAGGCGTACAAGCGCCGAAATTTGTCGAGGTACGTTGCGAAGAAGGAAGAAATTCTGGAGAAGCAACGCGAGTACAACCTGCGCAATATCGTCTCAGTGCGTTCGTACCAGAGAGAGTTCCAACGGATGCGAAAGGCTTCTGTGAAGCAAGCCATCCCTCCCTGGTACGACTCTGCGAAGGCACGGGAAATCTACGCGGAAGCGGCAAGGCTGTCGCAAGAGACAGGGATGCCGTATCACGTAGATCATATCGTTCCACTCCTCGGCAAGAATGTGTGCGGCCTTCATTGGCACGGGAATCTACAGGTGTTGCCCGCAACTGACAACATCTCCAAGGGCAACAGGTTGGCAAAAGATATATCTGACCCGCGACCGAAACGTGCGGAAGCTCGGGATAAAGAGCCCGGGCGGTAACAAAGTGTACGTCGGCAAGTTTCAGTAAGAATATCCTCAATGTCCCCGCTGGGGCGGAAATTCCGAGACCCGGTTTGTCCCCTAGCCAGATTTCTTGAAATTTCGGTTTGGGCGAAATTTTGGATGGGCCAGGCCGGCCCAGCGTGCACATAACGAGAAGGGGGTGGGGGGTATCGGCGCCCCATGCTGTTGCATCCCCTGCCGTTCGCTTGGACAATCGCGACGAGCGCCCAGGCCCGCCCCTGTGAGTGGCTGAGGGGCGTTAGCAGGCACTTGCTGGGGGTATGTTTGGGGGTACTGCCGAAACAAGCAACGCACAATATCTTGGAAAACAGTATGTTGCGCTGTCTATTCGGTAGCCCTCTGCCCAATTATTTCGATGAGTTATGTCTGTTTATTGTCGACCCCCCAATGTCTAACGTGACCAAAACGTGACGCATCGCCCTCCAGAAGAGCCACGGCGGCGCGCACGTTCTCGGGAGCAAGATGGGCGTAGCGCTCCGTCATGCGAACCGTGGTGTGACCCAACAGGTCCCTGACTTCCGTGAGGGGCACCCCGGCTGATACCAGCCACGCCGCGCAGGTATGGCGAAGGTCATGGATACGGAAGTTTTCGATTCCTGCACGCGCGCAGGCTGTTGCGAACGACTTTTTCACATCTCCGATCGGACTCCCGTCTGCGTGGCTGAACACCCAGCGGCTCGTCGGGCAGCTGGCCGCCCGGAAGTCCGCCCGCGACTCCAAGGCCTTCATGGCTACCGCGTTCAGCGGAACTCCGCGGCGTTTTCCAGTCTTGGTGTTCTCGCTCTGTAGGTACAGCAAGCGCTGCACGACGTCCACCCTCGTCCACTCTAACCCCAACATCTCACCCTTCCTGCACCCCGTATAGAGTGCGAGTCGAATGAAATCGGGAAGGTGTTGGGCCTGTGCCTCGCGTCCTGCCTCCTCGATAAGGCGATCCGCCTCCTCGGTGGTCAGCCAGCGCACCCGTCCCTCGGGCTCACGGAGTTTGCGCCCAGTCACCGGATTGCTAACCTCCCATTCAAGTTCCCGGCGGACGTAGTTCAAGGCGGCCGACAGCACGCATAATTCGCGGTTGATGGTCGCGGGCGCAACCCCTGCCGTGCGACGGCCCTTGATGTAGTCACGAACCGACGAGGGAGTAATATCATTCAAGTTTCGCCCCCCGAAGCTCACCCGAAGATGCTCTGTGGCGAGAAGGTCGCGGCCGTACCCTCCTGGACGCTTGACGGCTTGGGCGTGCCCCAAGAACTCGACCATCAGTTCCTCGAATGATCGCTCCGGCTGCTCACCCCAGTTCCGTTTGCGATACGTTTCGAGTTTCCACTTCGCGAGGAGCGCTGCTGCCTCCCTTTGCTTCTCTGTGCCAGTAGAGCGTCTAACGCGGCATCCGCTGGTGTCGGTGTAGGACGCCCACCAATATGGCGAGTCCCCCCTCTTGTAGATTCCGTCCTGATCGTTCTTTCTGGCCATGTGCTTATCTCCCGCACATCCGGCCCCGTGCGGCCAGTATTATCGCTCAGGGTAATGTCCAGGGCCAAGTAGAAACGCACGGACTGCGGTTGGACCATCGTGCGCGCCCCCACCTTGGTCGCGCGCAGCTCGCCCCGCTCGATCAAGCGACGCACGGTACGGGTGCTGACACCGCCGAGCTGGCGCGCAGCCTCCGTAAGATTCCAGAGGAGGGTATCGGTCACGCCACTGCCGCCCGCCGCACAGGCTCAATCGGCCCGGTTACGAACTCCCGACCCGCCAGCTCGATAACCCGGTGCAGGAACATGCCTCTCGCCTCCCTGGGTCCGACCGGAACGATGTGATCGTCCAAGGGTTCAATCCCGCGCAGCAGCTCCCACGCGTCGTCATGGGGCGCCATCAGGTCGCGCTGCTCGGTGGCGAGCAGCACCAGGTCGGCGTGCTTGATCTCTGGGGCCAGGGCCTCCGGCAGGCCCAGGCGGCGGAAAATTGCCCGCTCGACGCGCTTCTCCAGGGTGCGGAAGCTCGGGAGGATCTGCTTCAGAGGGGTCGGCATGTCGCCGACGAAGGCTTCGGCGGCATCGTGGAACAGTGCATGGAGCGCTAAATCCTGCGGTACAGCCAGCGAGACAAGCACCGAGTGCTGCGCCACCGAGAAATAGTCGCTCGTGTGCCCCGCGAACCTGCACACGTGGGCAAGTCCGTGCGCGATGTCGATGACAGTGAACTTGCTCGACTCGGGCTCGAGGAAGTTAAAGTACCGACCGGAAAACGTGAGAAGATCTGGGCGCATGTCTAAGTCTGTGCTTATATCGCGCGGCAGAAGATAGCGCATAGCGTTTTTCTAAGCAAATAAATCCCCCTGCACGGCAAGCCGTGAGGGGGTGGAAGTGGTCAGGCAACAGACCGCAACTGGAGCCGCCAAAGGTCTGCCCAGTCGAGCCCCTTGGCGCCATCCGGGATTGGCCCTGGAGGCAGGTGACGGGCTGGAGGCCCTCGGCGAGGAGCCGGTCACGCAGCGCACTGGCTGCGGCCTGCCCCTTCCCGGAGCGGTCCAAGTCCGCCCAGATGACCACCAACCGCGTCCCTGTCGGTGGCTCCCAGCGCTCTAAGAGCGCCGCTGAGACCGCCGCCCAGACGGGCATCTCGGTGCGTTGGCGAACCGCAAGAGCGGTTTCGATCCCTTCGGTGACGCCCATTTCTGGACCAGCAGGGAAGAGCCGGATGGCACCACCCTGGATTGGACCGCAGGGAGTCATGAGCTTTTTCGGGCTCTCCACCGGGGCCTTGCGGCCGTCGGCGGTGAGGTAGGTCCGGTGCAGTGCCACCGGCCGAGCCTGGGAATCTACGACCCGCGCAATCATGGCGGGATAGATCTCAACTCGGATGGGCCGTTCCTGACCTTCCAGCTTCTCGTAGTACCCCAGGCCGGGGTGGAACCTGACCACGCCAGGGTCCGGCATAGGCTCGATCCCGCGACGCAGCAGGTAGCGGCGCAGGGGCTCCGCCCTGGAGGCGGTGGGGTCGATCGTCTGCTCCCAGACGCGGCGCAAGGAATCCTCTGCGCCGGCTTGATCCCGGCGTTGAGCCGGTTGGGGGTTGCTTCTTGGTTTCGGGGCCGTCCACGCGCCCCCGGTCTCAAGCCGGAGATCCCGTGCGACGGATTCCAGAGCCTCCCGAAAGGGCCAGCCGTTGGCCCACATCAGGAGGGAAAACCCGTCACGAAAGGACCCGCAGGTATTGCAGATCCCTCCCCCGGTCTGGTTCACGTCGCGGAATACCCGGAACCCATCGCGTCCCCCATGCACCGGGCAGGGGACGTGGCGACCCAGTCGCGCCAGGGCCGCCTCCAAGGAGGGCGCCAGCCGCCCGAGGATGCCAATCCATTGGTCCTTGGCGTGATCGCGTACCACAGCGCTTTCGAGTCGCATGGCAGTCTCCAAGTCGTTGAAGGGGGCGCGCACCCCTTAGGGGGACGCGCTCCTGGTGGGGTGGATGACAGCAGGGCTCAGACCAGCCCCAGTTCGGCGAGCGAAACGGCCTGGCCATCACCCACGATCAGGTGGTCGAGCACCCGGACCTCGATCAGGGCCAGGGCCTCCTTCAGGCGTTGGGTAATGCGGATGTCCGCCTGACTGGGCTCCGGCAGGCCGCTCGGGTGGTTGTGGGCGAAGATGACGGCCGCCGCGTTGGTCGCCATAACCTTGCGGACCACCTCCCGGGGATGCACGCTGGCCCCGTCGATGGTGCCCCGGAACAGCTCCTCGTAACGGATGACCCGGTACCGGGTGTCGAGGAACAGGCAGGCGAAGACCTCATAGGGCAGGCCGTAGAGCCGGAGCCTGAGGTTGTCGCGGGTTGCCGCCGGACTCGTGATGCAGTCCTGCCTCAAGAGGTACTGCTGCTCCAGGCAGCGGATGGCTTGCGCGATCAGCGCCTGGTCTGTCTCTGGCAGGTCCGCCCGACGCATGTGGTCGGGTTCCAGCGGGAAAGGCAGCTGATATGGGCTCTTCTTCATAGTGTGTATCCGGTCACTCGGGGAGACACACCAATCCCCGGTGGGGAGTGCTGTACTCCCCTTGGGGTCGTGGTTGGTTTCTGCTGTTCTTCCGAGGACCTACCCCGGACGGCCAGCTACCGTTTCACAAGCGTCCTCAACAGAGAGGACCGCGGGAACCGTGCGCGCGATGGATTCTTTCGCCTGCGAAAGAACGCATGGCGCAGACGCCTCCCGGACCTGGCCGGACAGTCGGTGGTGGACTGCCGGCCTTGGTCCTGGCGCCGATTGGGTTACTTGAGGAGAAGCTGCTCCGCGATGCGGAACAGCTCATTCTTGAGGTCGGCAATGCCGTAGATCCTGACGGAGACCGGGAACAGGTGGTCGACGTGGATGCCGATTCCTACCCCGATCAGCTCCAGGCCCGCGGCGCTTGCCCGGCCGACCATGGTCCTCGCGCTGCTCCGGTCATCGGGCTCCCCGTCCGTGAGGGTCAGGATCACCTTGCGCTCCTCGCTGCGCGCCAGCAGGTCCGCGGCGGCGTACCACAGAGCGCCGGTCATCGGGGTGCTCCCCCTGGCGTTCTGCGCGAAGGCCCCAGCACGCGCCGCTATCCCGTCCCCGTTGGACAGGATGCCGGTCACTGAGTCCGCCGCGCCACGCAGGCTCGGAAATGCGGTGACGGCGCAAGAGACGCCGCGCATCGGCTCCAAGGCGAGAGCCACGGCCATCGCGGCATCCAGGGCGATGCGGTCCTGTCCTCCGCACATCGACCCCGAGAGGTCGACCAGCAGGTGGAGCGACGTGTCGGGCGCGGCCTTCTGTTCCGTGCGCTGGAAGACCCGCGCATCGCCCACGGCGAGCCGGTGCAAGTGGGCCGGGCTCAATGCCCTGCCCCGCCGCGCCACGCGTACCTGAGCCATGGTGTGGGACTGGACCAACCCCAGGAGGCGTGCCGTCAGCTTTGCGGACTCGGCTTTGACGAGGGAGAGTGCGGCCCTCCCACGAGCCGGTTGGCCCTGGTACGGCTCGAGTGTTGGAAGCAGAACGGAAGACCTCCCGTGACTGCGAGTACTCAATGCCTCCGCTACGGTCCCGAAGACATCCCTGGGCACATCACCCTCGCCGGCGGATAGCACCGCCTGGAGAGCGTTGCGTCCCTCGCCCCCTTCCCCGCCGGCACCATGGCCGCCCGGGTTGGCTTCGCTGTCGTTGTCGCCTTGACCGGTTCCCTGACTCCCGTCGTCTCCCTCCTCGCTCTGGGCCTGTCCCTGACTCTCGCCAGTCCGATTCCCATCGCACGGGGCGCCCTGTTCGACCCTGTCGCCGCTCTCATTGCCCGCTCCCTCCTGGCCGGACCCATCGCGGGCCCCCTCGCCAGGCTCCCGTTCACCGGAGTCGCGTTGGTCCCCATCCTGTGCGCCAGCGTTTTTATCAGAGCGCAGCGGCGAGGATGGATTCGACTCGGGTCGCGGCGGGTCCTGGGCCTCCTCCTGAATGAGGGCGACGATTCGATGCGCGAGGATTGCCGCGTCGGCCGTGCCCTTCATCTCCGGGACTTCCGCTAGAAAACCGAGCAGGCGGTGGACGAAACGCGGCGGGAACACCTTGCGCATGATCCGCTCGGCCTCGTTCGCCTGGTTCGCCAGCACCGACTGCTTCCGGTACCGGTTCCTCGCGATGACCAGCAGACCATTCCCGAGGGCCTCCGCTGGGCTGTCCGTTTCGCTCGGCGCAGCGACTTCACCCTGGGCGACCACCCATGCCATCACCGCGTCGAGCGTTCCCCGCGTGCCCGGATAGGGGGCAAGCATGGCGTTCTCGATACGGACGTCCTCCAGGATGTTGCTGATGAACCTGGTCAGCGGCGACTCCTTCTCCACCATCTCCCGCTATACCTCAAAGTCCGTGTAGCGTACGTGGGCCGCCTCGTGGGCCAGGTAGCCCCAGGCGAGGGTCTTGGTGATGGAGTCCTCGACAATCCCCGGGATGTTGATCGTCTGGCCATCCGTGCCGGCACGGCTACCGCCGACCTGCACGTTGACCCCGAACTTCCGCCCGTAGGCGGCGGCGACGATCGGCAGCGCGTTTGTGAGGGTGTTCAGCTTCATGATGTGCTCCTTGAGAGAATGAGGGGCACACCACCCCGATGGGGGTAAGGGTGCCCCATGGGGTTGGGATCGGAAGAGCCGGCGCCGCAGCGCCCGCCCTGCCGGTCGGTTTGCGTCAGAAGAAGAAGCTCTCGACCTCCAAGACCACCTCATCGGCGGGCTCTTCGGTTTCGGGCTCCGGTTGGGCCGGCGGTTCCCGGGCGTTGCTTCCGCCGGCGGGTGCTGGCTCGGCGCCGAACAGCGCGTCGAGCTCCGCATCGAAGTCGACGACGGACGCCTGGACCGCGTTGAGCGCGGGGGTCTCGGTGTCAGGTAGTGGCGAGTTGCTGTTGGCTTCCTCCTCGGCATCCGATTCCATCGGCCCAAGTCCCTGCTGGACCGACCACTGGCCCGCCCCATGGCGTGCCATCTTTCTCGCGTCGGACAGCAAGAGCGCCAGCCCCATGCCTTCGTTGAAGATCGGCCCCGCGATGGGACCCTCTCCCGGGAGCCGACTGAACCAGCCGTCGAGGGTGTCCACTACCGGCTGGATGCGCATGTCCACGAAGGACAAACACGCCAGCTTCTCCCGGATGCGCCGGAAGGTCCCCAGGGCCCGGCGGTGCAACGTCTCTTTGCCCTCGAAGCTCTCCTCCAACTCCCGGGCCATCTGCTCGACCTCGGCGAAGATCCCATCGCCGAGCGTTTGGACCTCCTCTTCCAGGGTCCCGGGTTTGTCCGCCGGGGCGATCTGGATGAGCTGGTAGCCGAAGCGCAGGCGCCCGCCAACGCCTTTGGCAGGCTCGATCGCCCGGCGGATCGGCTCCTCCCACTGGGGAAGGGTCGCGATCCACGCCTCCAGCGCCCGGTCGTAATGGGCCAGGAAGTCCGTGGTCTCCTGACCGAACGCGTTCTTGAGTTCTTGGAGCTTCTCGGCCAGCTCGTCGGCTCGGCAACGCGGGACGGCAAAGCCACCCAGGAACCGGGTTCCGATCTGCAAACACGCGCGCTCGGCGCCCTTCTTGATCCGGTGGAACACCTTCAGGTCCTCCGGGTTGCAGACCCGTTTCGAGCCCAGGGACACCAGCTCCTCGGGTGGGATCTCGGTGCCGAGCTTCAGGTCTTCCGGCCGGAGCTTCTTGCGCCCCGACCAGATGTTGACCGCCAGCACTACGAGGGTGATCTGGTCAGTAATTCTTTGGATCACGTGCATGGTTGTGTCTCCGCGCCAAACAGAGACGTACGCGACCGCCTCGCGGCGAGAACGTGCGCCGCTGTTGGCGGTTGGTTGGGTGTTGGTGGGTTAGAAGTAGAACCCTCCCTCATCTCCACCCAGGAGGGCGGCAATGTCGATGGGGTCGGACTTCGTTTGCGGTTGGGCTTTGGAAACGGGTCCGCACGAGCGGTTCCGGCTTGGAATAGTCACGGCTCCGTAAGCGTCCATGGTGCCGCGGCCGATATATCGGTACCCCCTTCGCTGCTTGCGGTAAGTGTCAAGGTAGTTGTCCCCTCAGGAGTTTCGCAGCCGGGTCTCCTGGGATGCCCCGATGGGGGTCCTCGGGCGCTGCGCGATCCGGCGCGGGTCGGGTCGCCGGGGATTCTCGGGCAGTAGGAAAAGGAGTCC
>JBGSUY010000323.1:0-1594 GCA_041753195.1 Chromatiaceae bacterium | reverse complement strand
TGCCCCCAGTGCGAGGGCCGCGGCGGTCGCGGCGAGCGCGTTGCGTACGTTGTGCAGCCCGGTGAGGGTGAGCTCCAAGGGGGTCTCGACCTGGTCGACGCGCGCTAGGAACCGGGTGCGAAAGCCAGCCTGGTCCCAGGTCAGCTTGACATCAGCGGCTTGCGCGGTGACATCGCCCGAGCCGTCGAGGGCGAAGGTGCGGAGCCTGCGCCCGGCGGCCAGCCCGCGCCACAGACCGGTGTAGGGTGAGTCACCGGGAACCACCAAGACGCCGTCCGCAGGCAGCCCTAGGGCGATCTCCCCCTTGGCCCTGGCGACCCCGTCGATGCTGCCGAAGCCCTCCAGATGGGCACGCCCGGCGTTGGTGATGAGGGCCACCTGGGGCCGCCCGATGGCGCTCATGTAGGCGATCTCGCCGGGGTGGTTGGCCCCCATCTCCAGCACGAGGAAGGACTCCTCCCGGGCCGAGAGCAGGGTCAGTGGCATGCCGATGTCGTTGTTCAGGTTGCCTTGGGTGGCGCGGGTCGGTCCCACCTGGTCAAGGATGGCCGCCAGCATCTCCTTGACCGTGGTCTTGCCGTTGCTGCCCGTGACCGCCGCCACCCGACCGCTGAAGCGGTGCCGCCAGGTGGCGGCCAGGCGCCCCAGTCCCAGTCGGGTGTCGTCCACCAGCCACTGGGCCAGCTCCGAATCCAGGGGACGGTCCACCAGGGCGGCGGCGGCACCCCGGGCCGCGGCCTGCGACACATAGTCATGGCCGTCGAAGCGCTCCCCCCGCAGGGCCACGAACAGGGCCCCGGTGCAGTCCCGACGGGTGTCGGTAACCACGGAATGGAAAGACGCGTCCGCGCCCAAGAGTCGTCCCCCGGCCGCCGCGCAGGCCTCGTGAAGGGTCCACATCAGTGGTGTCCCTCCCGCCATTCGCGCAGGGCCTCGACTACCTGAGCACGGTCGCTGAAGTGCACCTTGAGCTCACCCAGGTCCTGGGTGGACTCGTGACCCTTCCCGGCCACCAGGACCGCGTCCCCCGTTCCCGCCAGCGCGATGGCCAGCCGGATCGCGAGTCCCCGCTGCCGCTCCACCCGGACCTTGTCCGGGTGCGACAGGCCGCCCAGGATGTCGTCGATGATGGCGTCGCCATCCTCGCCCCTGGGGTTATCGTCGGTCAGGATCAGTGCATCCGACAGCCGCTCGGCGATGGCGCCCATGAGCGGCCGCTCGCCCCGATCCCGATCCCCGGCGCATCCTACGACGGTGATCACCCGCCGGCCCCGGTGGAGCCGCAGGTTGGTCAGGGCCTTCTCGAGGGCGTCCGGCGTGTGGGCGTGATCCACGACCACCAGCGGAGCCCCATCCCCCCCGAAGGATTCCATCCGTCCCGGCACGCCGCGGACCTCGGCGAGCTGGCGAAGGGCCCGCTCTAGGGGCAGGCCCCGGCTCAGCAGCACGGCCAAGACGGCAAGCAGGTTACTGGCATTGAAGGTGCCGATGAGCGCCACCTCGAGCTCACCCACACCGAGGCTGGACGCGATCGCGATGCGCAGGCCCTGGGTCCGCGGCTGCACCGCCAGCGCCCGAACCCAGAGGTCGCAAC
>JBGSUY010000322.1:0-9540 GCA_041753195.1 Chromatiaceae bacterium | reverse complement strand
GTCGTCTCGAAGGCGAAGTGCCGGCGCCGCACCGCGAGCTGGCGCAGCCGCTCCAGCATCACCCGCCCCGCCTGAAAGGCCACGGACTGGGTATCGAAGGCAGAGAGGCCCTGGGCGATCAGGTCCGCGTTCACGTACTCGGCCACGCCCAGCAGATCCCGCAGCAGGGCCGGGGCCGCGGTGGATTTGCCGGCACCGTTGGGGCCGGCGATGACGAACACGTGGGGCCGGCCCGTCACCGGACCTCCCAGGTGAGGAGCCGGCTGGTGTCGTTGCCAAAGATGTCCACCACCTTCACCAGCAGCCGGTAGGTGCCCGCCGATCCGTACTCGTGCTCGGCGCTCTCCAGGTCCAGCTTGCGGACCTTGCGGGTGCGGTACGCCTGCCACTGATTCATGAAGGTGTCGTGGCGAAAGTCCCAGTCCACCGCCCAGTAGTCGATGTAGTCGGACCACTTGCGGATCTTGGTCCGCACCTCCTCCGGGATCAGGTCGGTGTCCGGGATCACGAAGTCCGTGAGCCGCACCTTGACCTTCCTCCCCCCTCGCTCGCTCGCGGGAGAGGGGCCACCCACTTCCTCCCCTCGCCCACCGGGAGACGGGCCGGGGGTGAGGGGCACGATCTCCGCCTCCAGATGCGCCAGATCGAAGAATCGCACGTCGCCGCGGTCCACCGCCTGTCGCTCCATCACCTCCCGCGGGATGTTGAGCAGGCGCAGCCGCACCCCGTGGGTCTGCTTGGCCTGCTGTACCAAGGGGTCGGACATGCCCATCTCCCACTCCCAGCCCAGGACGTGCAGCTCCGATTGGCGAAGCTCCGCGGTCTCGGCGAGCGCCGCGTTGATCTGGCCGATGGTTACCGGGGCGTCCACCGCCCCGACATGGACCAGGGCACCCGCCTTGCGACCGTGAATGTGGGTGCCGGGCAGCGGCTGGGCGTGGTACAGGTCCAGGATGAAGCGCACATAGGCCGCCACCGCGGCCTGATTGGGCTCCGCGGGCCGCTCGTCGCCGAAGGTCACGCCCTGCCAGTATTTCCGCTCGTAGCGGCCGAGGTTGAGGATCTCGAAGGGCTTGCAGTCCGGGATGCCGAGCAGGCGCTTGCGGGTGGTGTGGATGGCGAAGCGGCCCAGGTCACAGCCGATCCAGCGGCGTCCATTACGCTCGCCCGCAACGAGGGCGGACCCGGAGCCACAAAAGCAGTCCAGAACCAGATCTGATGTGCGCGACGCCAACGCCAAAATGCGTTCGATCAGGTCTACAGGCTTTTGCGTTTCGTAGTGAACCCACTCCTCCTTGTTTGCTGGTTGCAGGCACCGAATCCGCCATACCGTATCCACCGTGCGATCACTTTTTTCCTGGTAGATAACATTACCATTGGCGTCACGGGCATTGATCATTCTGCCGGCGACTTTCACACGCTTAAGCTGTGTTACCGGAGCCTCCCTCAACTCCGTTAGGCGATTAAACGTATAGGCGGATTGCTTGTCCTTCACATAGTACAGAATTTGATCGAATGCTTTTGGCAATAGACGCTTACGGCTATCGTGCATCTTGTTGTAATAGTACCAAGCAACTTCATTCTGGAAGTTCTCTTTGCCGAAGATATCATCCATCAAAGTTTTAAGATACGGACCAACATGGACATCGGCATGGACGAAAATCGAACCCGTACTTGCCAATAGATTCCTCAGCAACCGCAAGCGCGGCTCAATCATCGAGAGGTACGAGTCGAGGCCCCTTGCCCACGTGTCGCGATAGGCTTTCTCCTCAACCAGGGAGGGTTCTTTACCCAAAAGCGGACTGTCATCGTCGCCAACCAGCACTTTGTAACTGAAATCCGCGCCGGTACCGAAAGGCGGATCGATATAGATCAAATCCACTTTCCCCGCAAACTCCTCCATCAGGCTCGCCATCACCAGCAGGTTGTCGCCCCAGATGAGCTTGTTCCGCCACTCGTCCTGGCTGCTCGGCTTGGCGCTGAACAGGTCGCCCATGTGTCCCGGCTCGCGGGTCGCCCGCCCCTCCCGGATGGTCTCGACCACCTGAAACGGCAGGGCCACACCCCGGTCGATGACCCGGTTACCCTCCTCGTCGTACTTGCCCGGCCAGATCAGCTCCGGCTTGGTGATCTCGATATTCGGCATGATCTTCCTTCTTCGTCAGGCGCGGTCAAGCGCGAACGCGGGCCTGGATGCGGGCGCGCAGGCGGGCCTGGATCTGGGTGTAGAGGCGTGCTTCGGCGTTTTCCCGCTCGCGCAGCACGACGGCCAGCGCATACGGTTCTTCCGTCAACGTGATGTCGCGTCCCCAGGTCTCGTCGATGCGGGTGACGACGGCGAAGAGCCGCTGGGCGCGGCGCTGTGCGCTGATCCGGCGTAGGGTCCAGGTATCCGCCTGGACGGTCCCTGCCCCGCGGTTGCGGGCGCCGATGCGCGTGCCATTGGCCTCCGAGATGCGCTGGTAATTCTCTTTCGAGGTCGCGGCGTTGAAGGTCCGTGTCACCTGGGCAAGATCGTCCGCCCACACCAGGCGGAACTCCATCTCGCAGCTCCTGTACCCAATGCGTGTCGTACGCACGGCGGGGCTGTGGGCAAGGGCGACCGTGATCTCCCGCGTACGCATTCGCCCGGACAGGAAGTCCGCCGGCAACGGCACTTCGTAGAAGTGGTGGCAGCGATCGGGCAGCGCCTCCGTGCTGATCAGGGTCACGCCCTTCTCGGTGGAGCGTACGAGCGCGGCCTCGTCCACCCGGCCATAACCGCACACCGGGAGACGCTGCGCCTTGTCAGCTAGAAGCGCCTCCGTGGCCGCCGGCCAGCCCGCGTGGGCGACGAGCAGCGCACGCAGCAGGTTGGGGCCTGCCTGCGGGTGCTCGACGAGGATCCGCGCGGCAAGGTGTGCAACCTGGGGCGCGGCGAAGCTGGTGCCCGCCTGTTCGGCGAGGAGACGGCCAGCGGCGAAGTCCTTGCACGTGGACAGCTCACCGAGCCCTTGCTGAACTCGCCATTGATTCGCGGCGCGCACGTTGACCGACCAATTGCCCCCATACGCGACAAGCTCCGGTTTGATTGCATCGCCGACCGAGGGCCCGGTACGGGTGAACGGCGAGGGCTGGTCGCGGCGCGCGATGGGTTGCTCGGCGGGATCGTCTGCGTAGCGCTGCGCGTTGAAGGTCGCATCCCAGCGAGCCAGGCTACCGATGGTGAGCGCGTTGAGCGCCGGGGCGGGGTCGAGCAGCGCGGCCCCGAGGTGCAAAAGGTAGCCGGGGTACTCGGCACGCCAGTCGTCGGGCACGGTGTCCGTGCCCGTGTAGTTGCCGGTGGGTACGATGAACAACACGCCGAGCTCGCGGGTCAGGGTGTCGAGGGTCACCGCGAGCCCGCGCACATGGCGCCCGAGGTACGGTTTGCGCAGGTCCCCGTAGGACAGGTTGAACACCCGGCACCCGTACTCGCGGTGGAAGTAGCGCACCGCCGCCTCGACATGGTTTTCGATGAAGCCGGTGTCGTTGGCGTTACGCTCGTCCAACACGCGCCCGCTGAACAGGCGCAGCACTGGCGTGAAGGCGCCTGTACGCAGTTGCGCTTCGACGTCGCCGTAGAGGGCGATACCCGCGACATGGGTGCCGTGGCCGTGTTCGTCTTGCGGATCGTGACCAGAAAGAAAGCTCTGCGCATCGCCCACCGCCGGGGCGAGCAATGGGTGGTTGGTGGCGAGTCCGCTGTCTAGGACGACGATGCCGGGCGCGTCGCCTGTAGGCGCCGGAATCGGCGGCAGGTCCTGGATGTCGGTCAATAGCGCCGACATCTCCAAGCCGTAACGCGGCGGCAGATCCACCGTGCGCACATGTTGGTGCCGAAGAAGCAGGGCAGCCTGGTCACGGTTAGCCCGCACTCGGTATAGGATGAGGCCGGCTTGCTTGACCGCGTCGCGTTTGTCAATGCTCTGCCCGCGCAGCCAGGTTTCGAAGCTCTGCCAAAGCCGGTCTCGTTCGGGGCCGGAGGAGACTGGCCACAGCTCCACGTCAAGCGTGAATGGGCTCGCCTCAGGCCATCCTTCCTGCCCGAGCGCCCAACCGGTGCGGTCGGCCTCTGTCCAGCGATCGAAACCCTTCAGTGCGAACAACAGCTCCTGCCGCGTGGGCCGGCGCCCTTCGGCGAGCGTGGTCAGTTTGGCCTCGAAGGCATCAAGGGCGGCGGCGGTCACAAAGGCGAGGACGACCGTTCGATCTTCCTGGCTGACGATCTCGATTTCCCTGGAAATCGCCCTAAAGCTCTCCGGATCGAGCGGCGTTGCGAGCTCCAGCTTGATGAGTCGCCGGTCGTCGAAGCCGCCGAGATCTTCCTGCTCCGCGCGTGCCCGTGCGGTCTGGAGGCTGCGCCGCAACCCAGCACCAAAGCCGCGCAGGTCGGCCGGCGGCGGCACTCGAATGGGTGCGGGCCTTGATCGCCGCGGATTGACCGGCTGCTCCCGGGCGAGCGGCAGGTGTGGGTAGGTCTCCGGCACGCGTCATTTCCTCCGCTGACGCGCGAGGCGCGGCTTTTCCCGCCGGACTGCAGTGTCCAAATGGCGAGTGGCAAGAAACTCCTCGCCGGCGAGAACCATGTCCTTGATCCCCCGGCGCAGCACCCGCTCCACGTCCGCATGGGTCATGCCCTTGAATAAGGTCGTCACCTCATCGACTTCGAATTGCCGCCTTACACCCCGCAGCTTGAGGGCGAGTAGCCTTCGCAATTGCTCGATGCTCGGAGGCTCGAAGATCAGTACTTCCTCGAACCGCCGCCAAATGGCCAGGTCCAGAATGGCCTCATGATTCGTCGCGGCGATCAGCACGCTACGAGCGACGTAGGCATCCATCATCTGCAGCACAGCATTGACCACGCGCCGCAGCTCGCCATGCTCGGATTCATCTGCGCGCTCCTTCGCCAGGGCGTCGAACTCGTCGAACAACACCACGGCGGCATTCGCGGCGGCGAAGTCGAACACTTTACGGAGGTTGGCGGCGGTCTCGCCCAGGTAGGAGGAGACAACCGCATCGACCCGGACGATCGCGAGCGGTAAACCAAGCTCCGAGGCGATAACTTCCGCCGTCAGCGTCTTGCCGCAGCCGGGCGGCCCATAGAACAGAAGCCGGTCCGCCGGCCGCAGGCCGTAGCTGCGGAGGCGCTCGTGGTGATGGTGCTCCTGCAAAACGTCTTCGATGGCAGCCTGGGTCTCGGGTCCAAGGACGACGTCTTCGATCCGGCGCACCGGCTCACGTATATCGAGCAGCGCGAGGTTACGTTCCCGATCTACGGGAACCGGGACCCGGGTGAACGCCTGGTTCGCTTCGCGCGGACGGCCATAGAGAAGCCGCTCAAGATCATTTGCGAGCAGATGATGTTGCTTCTGCCGCTCCTCCTTGATCACTTCTTCCGATGCGGTGCGAAACGCCTCGACGTTGCCCTCGATCCCAGACTTGATCAGCTGTCGCAACAGCTTGCCGGTGGCCATTCATTCCCCCCCTTTACGCTTGGATGTCAGACCGGCAGATGCCCTTGAAGTCGCAGTCCCCGCAGATGCCGCACGCGGCGATGCGGTCCAGGCCCCCGTCCCGGATCAGGGTCCCGGCGGCGACGACGCGGTCCTCGGTCTCCGACAGCAGGCTGTGGTCCACCAGCTCGCGCACGGACGCGCCGGAACCCTGATCCAGGTTGTAGATCTCCACCAGGTCCGCGGGATGTCCGGTGAGCTGTTGGTAGCCCAGGGCGTAGATGTGGAGCTGATCGCGGGTGACGTCCTCGCTTTGCGCCCGGTCGGTGGACTTGAAGTCGATGATGATGACCTGGTTGGTGTCGGTGCGGCGGATCAGATCGATGCGGCCGTGCACGACCACCCCCTCAGCCAGCTTCAGCTCGATGGTCTTCTCGGCGTGCTCGATCTTGTCCAGAAGCTGCGCGTTCTCGTGGAAGTAGCGCCGCAGGACCTGGTCGGCCTTTGCGCGCATGTCCTCGCGCAGCTCGTCCCAGCCGAAGGGCAGGTGGAAGTGGGTGTCGAGCAGCGCGGGCACCGCCCGACCGTCCAGGGGCTCGCCGTCGAGTGTGCGTCGGTGGACCTCGGCCAGGGCGTCGTGCAGGGACTTGCCGTACCCCAGGCGCTCGTTGTAACCGGGGTTGAACCCGTACAGAAACCTCAGCTTGAACTGGTAGGGGCACTCAAACAGGTACTTGAGCTCGCTGAAGGTCAGGGCGATCTCCGCCTTGGCGGTCGCGGGCCGGGGCTCGATGGAAGGCGGCGCCGGCAGTGCCGGCTCACGGGTCAGGGCGTAGCCCCCCGCGACGAACTCCCGCACAAACGGCGACTCTTTGCTGTACAGGTTGCTGCCCTCCGGTGCCCAGGTGCAGAACAGGTATTTCTTGCTGCGGGTGAGGGCGACGTAGAACAGCCGGCGCTCGTCCGCCTCGGTGCCCAGGTAGCGGTCGGCCCCGACCACCGCCGCGCGGGGGATCACGTGGTACCACTGTCGCCCGCCCTGGCGCTTGGCGGGAAACCGGTTTTTGACCAGGTTGGGGGCGAAGACCACGGGGAACTCCATGCCCTTGGCCTGGTGCACGGTCATGATCTGCACCGCGTCCGGGCGAGCATAGCCGGAGTCCTCCCAACCCTCCGGGTAGTAGTCCGCGGCCTGGTGGCGGAGGAAGCCGGCGAAACCGTAGTAGAGCGAGCTCGCCTCGGAGTGGAAGTGGATCAGCTCGTAGTCGGTGATGAGCTGGCTGAACTTGCCGAGGTTGTAGTAGGCGATCTCACCGCGCGCCCGGCCGAGCAGGGCATCGCCCGTGATGCTCTCCTCGCGTAGGCCAATCTGCTCCAGGAAGCCTAGAAAGCTGTGCTGCGGCGCACGCTCGCTGGTGAGCCACCGGTTCGGCCAATCGGCACGCTCGGCGTCGAGCCAGTCGATGGCGCGGTCCAGGTCCAGCGGATCGACGCCCAGGCTGGCGGCCAGCCAAGCGTCCCGCAGCTCGTCGCGGCCGATCTCATCGTTCAGGTAGTAGAAGATCGCGCGCGCGGCCTGAACCTCGGGGGTCTCGAACAACCGGTTCATGCCCTTGATCAGGTACGGAATGCCGGCCTGCCGGAGCGCCGCCACGATGGGCTCGGCGCTGTTCTTGACACTGCGCAGTAGGATGGCGCAGTCGGACCAGGCGAGACCACGGGTCTCGCCGTTCTCGGTGAATGGCCGTCCGCGCAGCCTCTGGACCTTGTCCACGATCCAGGCGGCCTCGTTTTGTGGGGACCGGAACTGCAGGGCGAGCAGGTCGCCTTGCTCGTAGAGCTGTTGGTCCGTGCTCTGCATCGCCTTGGGCAACCGCTCGCTGTTGCCCTCCGCCACCCTCCGGCCGCTGTCCACCACGCCGCGGCTGGAGCGGAAGTTGTCGCCCATGGCCACCTGGGCGACACCGGGGTATCGGTCGGCGAAGCCCAGGATGTTACCGATGTCGCTCCCGTTCCATTGGTAGATGGTCTGGTCGTCGTCACCCACCACGCACACCTGGGCACCCAGCGCTTGGAGCTGGCCGATCAAGACCTCCTGGAGGGGGTTCACGTCCTGATACTCGTCGACGATCAGGTACCTGATCCGGGCCGACAGCTTGTCCCGGAGCGCCAGATCGCTGACCAGCGACTGGACCGCCTCGGTCAGCAGCATGGAGTAGTCTAGGTACCGCTTCTTGTGCAGCAGGGCGGTGTACTTGGCCAGCGCATCCCGAATCGGGTGCGCCCCGAGCGCGGCCTCGTCGATCTCGGCCTCCCGCACCATGCCGAGCAGCTTCTGGTAGAGCTTGGAGTCGACCCAGCGTTTGAGCGGCTGGCCGTCGTGGGTGGTCAGATCCGCCAGGCCGGACTCCTTCGAGTGGCGGTCGACGAGCAGCCGCTGCTGAACATCGCTCAGCACGCTGTATTTCAGGAAGCGGTGCTCGTAGGTCTGGAGCAGGTCCAGACAAAACCCGTGGATGGTGCCGACGTACATATCGGCGAGACCCGTGTCGTGCCCGAGCTGCTCCTTGCACAGCCGATGAATCCGGTCCTTCAGCTCTCCGGCGGCCTTCTCGGTGAAGGTGAAGGCGACGATGTTGGATGGCCCAATCCCTTCAGCCGCCTTGTCGCGCAGCAGGGAGACGATCCGCTGGGAGATGACCTGGGTCTTGCCCGAGCCTGCGCAGGCGATGATTTGCAGGTTTCCGTCCAGGGTGTCGATGGCCCGCCATTGCGCATCGGTATAATCCATCGCCTTGTCTCCTAAGGGCTGTACTTGGGCAGGGTGCCCTCGCGGGCGAAGCTGTAGGTCTGCTCCCCGGCGACGATGACATGGTCCAGCACCGGGATGCCGATCAACCCGAGCGCCTGCACCAGCGCTGCCGTCAGGCGGTGGTCCGACGTGGACGGCTTAGCCGCGCCCCCCGGGTGGTTGTGGGCGAGGACGACGCTCGCGGCGCGATGCCGCAGGGCCTCCTCGACTACGTGGCGCGGCTCCACATGGGCCTCCTTGACCGTACCCTCACCGATCAACGCCGGGTAGAGTACCCGGCAGTGGCTGTCGAGGCACAGGACATAGAACACCTCCTCCGGCCGCCCGGCCATCAGAGGCGATACATAATCCGCGGCGGCCTCGGAGCTGTTCAGCCGCGGATTGTCGCGCCTGACCCGGTCATGGAAGTAACGCCGCGTGAGCGGGGGAATCATGCTCAAGAACGCCGCCGCCCGCGGTCCGACCCCGTCAATGCTCGCAAGATCTTTGGGGTCGGCCTCCAACACCGCCGAGAGGGAGCCAAAGCGCTGTACGAGCCGGTGGGCCGTTGGGTTGGTGTCACCCCGCGGGATCACATGGAAGAGCAACAGCTCGAGCACTTGGTGATCGTCGAAACCATCCAGACCGTTTTCTAGGAAGCGGGCCCGAAGGCGATCACGATGCCCCTGATGAATCTGCATCTTTCTGTCCGTGCGGTTGCGACACTAGATCGATTGCCCCTCGGGTGACGTGAAATCCTCCACAACTAGCGGTCTCGCTGTAATGGCACCCATACCTAGTGGAAGGGGGCGAGGGATCACTGTCCGAGCCAGATTCTATGCGTTAACTGGGCGGCAGATGGGTATAGCCCGCACCTGGGAGAATCGGGGACGTACCACGGAGTGGCCTAATCCCGATCATCTCCCGCGGTATGGGAAGCCATCCCGGACAACGAGCCCGCCTATTTCGATGGACGGCTGCGGACGCTGCCAGGAGGGCGAGGCATAAGGATGCGTTGGAGGATAATCTGGATCACAGCAACTCCTCCTTGGCTCCCTGTGCGCGTATGGAAGGATCATGCAAGCCAACGCCCAGTCGCAGACGGGCATGTCGGGACCGACGTGGGCGCAGCCAGGAGGTATGCTCGAATCTGGTGTATCAGCGGGGACTGATAGAGGTTGAGAAGGCGGCGCACCGTTGCTGACAATGTGGTTGTCGAGACCCAAAGCAGCAACGCGAGAGGTGCGCCATGCGCGACGATACGAGGCAGGGGAT
>JBGSUY010000321.1:0-6585 GCA_041753195.1 Chromatiaceae bacterium | reverse complement strand
AGGTATCATGTCCCTCTCTTTATTCGTAGCGGGGCTTCTCGCCGCGCGCCATCTGGGCCTCGCGCATGGACTCCAGCTCCTCCTTGCTGGCGTAGCAGTAATAGGCCTTGCCTTCCTCCAGCAGCTGGTCGAGGACCGCCTTGTAACGCTCCATGCGCTGGGTCTGATAGAACGGCCCTTCGTCGTAATCCAGGCCGAGCCAGTCCATGGCGTCCAGGATCACCTGGGTGTTTTCCGGCGTGGAGCGCTCCAGGTCGGTGTCTTCGACGCGCAGCACGAAAGTGCCTTGGTGGCGCCGGGCGAAGGCCCAGGAAAACAACGCGGTGCGGGCGCCGCCAAGATGCAGATAGCCGGTGGGGCTGGGGGCGAAACGGGTACGGACCATGGTCATGGAGTGCTCGGGGAAAATCCGCGCATCCTACGCAATATGCAAACCGGCCGCCATGAGTGGCGTGGGTGGCCGGATGGCGTCTTGCCGCGGTGAGGGTGTTCGAGATGCGCAAACGCCTGCGCGTGCGCAATGTCTCAAGCACAAAGCCCGCTGCGCCAGGCCCCCATGAAGTTGGCCTTGGCTAGCGGCCGACAACGGCCGAGAACAGTCCGTCGGGATGAATGCAACGACCGGCTGGTATTCGGCCATTGCTGCCGTTCGCCCAGCTCTTGATGACTGGCGGCTACCGGCCATTATGGAAAGATCCCGATTATGAGAAGTTCGACGGTGGCTGGTGCATGGACCTCCTTGTATGCAGGCGGTCTGCGGCGCTCAAGCACTTCTCATAATCACAGCCCCTTCAGGAACTCAAGCAGCGAGTCGGAGGCCTGGAAGCGCCGGCTGGCGGTATCGGGGTCCACAATCCGAGCCAGTGCCTTCTCCTTCATCGCGAGGTTGGCCTCGATGTACTGATGCGTGGTGGTTGGGCTCTCGTGACCGAGCCACAGAGCGATGCCGTCGATCGGCTCGCCCGACTGCAACAGGTGCATGGCGGTCGTGTGGCGGATGGTGTGTGGTGAGATGTGACGATCGCGCAGGCTCGGCATGGCTGGCCTTGCCGCCGCCAATGCCAGCGCGAGTCGCTGCGCGACGTTGGTCCTCGTCATCGGGTGCCCGTCCCGGTTGGGCAGCAGCGCCGATGCTGGGAGCAGTCCAGGGTTGAACCTCAGCCACGACCGCACGGCCCTCACCGTCGAGCGCCACAGCGGCATTGTCCGCTGCTTGCGCCCCTTGCCATGCAGATGCACGCAGGCAGCGCCATCCAGCACGACATCGGCCAGCCGCACCCCGATGATCTCCGACACCCTGGCACCAGTGTTGTAGAGCATGTGCAGCAGCAGATGGTCGCGCTGGCTGGTCCAACTTGATCCTGGCGTGCCGATGATCGCCAGCATCTCCTCGCGCGTCAGGAAGCCGAGCATCGGCCGCTCGAAGCGCTTCATTGGCACGCCCAGGGCCTGCTCGACCACATGCAGCGCGTCGACGTCGCGGTGCCCGGCGAACTTCATGAACGCACGCAGCGCCGCCAGCCGAGCATTGCGGGTGCGCACCGCGTTGCCACGGTCGTGTTCCAGATGATCGAGGAAAGCCAGGATCAGCGCTGGCGTGATGTCCTGCAACTTCATGGTTGTAGGCTGCTTGTGCAGATACGCGGTAGCGAAGTCCAGGAACAATACGAACCCGTCTCTGTACGTCGCTACCGTCCGCGGGCTCATCGCGCGCTGCTGCGTGAGGTGTTCAGTGAAGAACGACTGCACCAGAGCTGCGAAGCTCGGCGGTGCGCGCGGGGTGGTCGGCTTACTCATCGTCGTCCTCCCAGGGACTGGCATACCGCTCGAACGCCTGGCCGAGCAGGCCCATCAACTCCGGCACGCCGGTGAGGTACCAGTAGGTGCGGGAGACCTTGGCGTGGCCGAGGTAGGTCGACAACGCCAGCATGTGCTGGTTGATGTCCTCGCCCTGCTCGTGCCACAGCACCAGGCGGCGAACGGCGAAGCTGTGGCGCAGGTCGTGGATGCGTGGCGCACCGTGGCTGCCACGATCGACCCACCCGAGTTGTCGTCGCAATTCATCAAAGATGCGGTGGACTTGACGATCGCCGAAGGGCTGCCCCAGCAACTTCCCTCGGCTGGCGACGAAGAACGGCAATTCAGGGGTGGTGTGCACGTGCTGGGCGCGTTGTGTTCGGTAACGCACCAGGGCATCGACAGCGCTCTGGTGTAGCGGCACCAACCGGGTCTTGCCGAACTTGCTCTGCCGGATCGTCAGCACGCCGGCTCGCAGGTCGACATCGGCATCGAGCAGGCCCAGCGCCTCGGAGATGCGCAGACCCGTGCAGGCGACCAACCCGAACAGCGTCTCCATTACCGCTGGGCGAAGTCCGCCCTCGGGCCCAAGCTGCCTGGCTACGGCCAGCAGTTCGACGATCTCGCTGTCGCGGTAGATGTGCGGTGTCATCCGCCCCGGCACCCGACCAAAGACGGCCTCGTCGGGCACCTCGGTAGCTGGTTCGAACTGCCGCAGCCAGGCCGTGAACGGTCGCAGCATCTTCAGCCGGCGCGCCAAAGTGGCGCGATCACCACGGCCTGCCTTGGCTTGGCGTGCCCAGGCCGCCATCAGATCGACGGTGAGCGGCCCGCGATGCCCCGCTTTGGCAACGTAGCGCGTGAAACTGGCCAGTCCATGTCCCATGGTGCTGAGTTCGAAGCCCAGCCGCCGCCGCTCACCCAGGTACTGCTCGACCCTGGCCTGCAAGCAGACCTGGGCGCTCATGCCGTGCTCCCAGGCCACGGCAGCGCGACGCTAGACAGTGCGCTGTAATCGACTTTGGCGTAGATCATCGATGTGTTCAGCGACCGGTGTCGCAACACGTCGGCTACCTCCTTGATCGAGCCGCCCTGGTTGACGATCCGACAGGCGACCGTGTGGCGCAGGGCGTGACCTCGGCCATGCTGGATGCCTACGCGCCGGAAGGCATCACGGAAGATGCGTCGGATGGCATCTACGCCGATAGGCTCGTCATGAGGTGCCAGGCGGCGGACGAACAGAGCGGTGTCGTTGGTCTTGGGTCGTTCGTGTCGCAGGTAGGCCTCCAGCGCTCGGCCGGTGACCTCTGGCAATGGCAGGAGATCCTGGCGGCGCGACTTCGTGTGCTTGAGTGTGACGGTGCCCCGGCACCAGTCGATGTCGGCCAGTTGCAACTGGCTAATCTCGATGCCTCGCAGGCCCAAATCGAGCGCCAGGCGGACGACGGCATAACCTCGCCTGGGTGACGGCAGCGCGTCGGTGAACGAGTTCAGCAGCCGGTCGACTTCCTCAGGCTTGAGCCCTCGGGGCAGCGACGCCATGCTCCAGTGCGCAGGCGATGCGATCACTGCCAGCAGTGGCTGCACTGCGTCACCGCAGGTGGCCCGGTAGCGCAGGTACGCGCGCAACGTAGATGTGATTGTGATGGCGTTGCTGGTGGTGCCCAGCGTCTGAAGTTGATCGCCGATGAACCGGCGCACGTCCTCGGGCTGGAGGGAACTCACAACTACAGGCTGCCCTGCGAACTTCGTCAGCAGCAGCCGCTCAACGATGCGCAGGCGGCCACGGCGGGTGCCGGCAGCCAACCCCCGGGCGTTGCTCATGTAAGCGTCGTAGCTGCTCAGTTCGTCGGCGATCGGCCCCGTCGGCGCAGGTGCACGGGCAATGACGCCCTCAGCACGCAATATCTCCAGCACGGGCATCAGCGCGGCATGCAACTCGTTCGGTGTGCGTAATGCACCGCCCAGGCAGTCGCAACGTGGCAGGTGGTAGCGCAGGAACTGGTCGATGCAGCCGTCGTCGAGCATATGTACCGGCAGGTGGCACATAGACATCCAGTGCGCGAAGTGCGCCAGGCCGTTCAGGTAACGGGCTGTGGTTTGCGTAGCATAGCGGCCGCGGCGCAGTCGCTCGATGTACGCCGGAACTTGTGCAGACAGTGGGCCTTCAAGCAACCAGGCTTGAAGCAATGGGTTGAGCGCAGGAATATTGGGCATGACAGTCTCCGTTGGTGGAACTGTCAGTGCTGCCCGAGCAGCGAACTTATGTCCAGCGCGGCGAACCGCCACAACACGGATCGCCTACGACTGCGCGGCCTCCCGGCTTACGCTGCGCTAGAACTTCTCATAATTGGGGCCTTCTCATAATGGCCGGTAGCGGACAGTAGGTTAGCCGGAGTTGAAGGACTGCTATGGCCGATAACCGGGCGCTTTCGACCTACCTCACGACCGACATTTCCGGGTCGATTGCTGACGTTGCACGACCAGCGCGGCTTTGTAGATGGGCAGATGTTCGTCGCGAGCCACGACGCAAAATCAGGCGTAAATGATTGCAACAAACCGCAGGGGGCTACCGCCCCCTGCACCCCGTAAGGGCTGAAGCGCATGGAGTTACATCAACTCGGTGCCGAATCACCCACGTCGCCGTCTTGCGGCCACGCCCACCAGTCCCAGGCCCGCCAGCAGCATCGCCCATGCGTCCGCCTCGGGGACGGCGGCGACATCGCCGGGACGAACCGCCCACGCGTAGTAGTTGAGGCCCTTGTTGCTCACGTGCTGGCGGCCGTTGTGCATGTAGAAGTTCCACGCGGCGGTGGTATTCGGCGCGTACTCCAGACCGGACCAGTACATGAAGGATTGAAGGTTGTCGATCAGGCCGACATCGTTCTGGCCACCGTCAGTACCGTTGCCGAAGATGCCCCAATCGGCTTGGGGGACGCCACTCGGGCTGTACTCGCCCTTCAGGCCCAGGTTGTTGTGGTACATGTGCGCCATCTCGCTGTACACCGTGCCGCCGCTCACCGTCTGCACGTTGTGGCCGCAGTCGGTGCCGCTGTAGGTCTCGTTACAGCCCGGCGCGCCGGTGTCGATCATGGTGGGCAGGCGCCAGTCGCTGTAGTCCACGTTGCGCACGCTGTCGTGGTAGACCAGGCCGTCCGCCCAAGTGTTGGCGGCGGCCCAGTTCATCAGGCCGTCGGAGTCGTAGCCGCTGGTCTTGGCGTAGTTGGCGTCTTGCAGCCAGGTGACGTTGAGGACATCGTCGTAAATCAGCCCGCCGCCACGATCGTTCAGGGCAGCTTGCGCCGCGCCGCTCAAGCTTAGGCACGCCAGCAGGGTCAGGATCAGGAGTTTCTTTTGCATGGTGTCTCTCTCAAGGTTGTTGTATGGGTCATTCCCGTACACACGGGGCGCTGTTAAGCAATTAACTTGCCACTTCCCATAACTATTTATCTTTCTGTTTTTATTCAGTCTCCTGGCGACGCCACAAGGCAAGGCAAGCAAAAGTGTAAATA
Source organism: Chromatiaceae bacterium (assembly GCA_041753195.1). GTDB lineage: Bacteria > Pseudomonadota > Gammaproteobacteria > Chromatiales > Chromatiaceae > Thiodictyon. The sequence continues at coordinate 1,276 of JBGSUY010000321.1, read as the reverse complement.
TTTCCGACAAAGGCACAGGGCGAGTGGTTTACGCTGCCATGCGGGCGTCGAAACAACAAACCAGCCGTGTTTGACGGGGTCATTTGATGCTTTGGGGTATAGGAGAGCGGTCATTCGTGAACGGCCGGTTTCGGGTCAGGCCGAAACACTCAGCCACACATTTCTCCCACGTCGAATGCCTGCTTTACCGTCAACCGCAGTCGGTAACCCGCCTAGTGGGATGGCCGCATCCGCCCCAGCACTTCGAGCACCTTGATCTTCAGTATTTCAGTCTCGACAGCTTTGCTGCCATAGCCTGCGGCTTCCAGCGAATCGATCAACGCCTCCAGGCCATCCCCCACTCAGCGCATGCCGTTCGCGCCAGGTACTCAGGGTGGGTGCTCGGTTGAGCTCGTCGGCCAGGATGATCTCGTTGAATAACGGCCCCTCGGCGAAGTGGAAGTGGGATTCGCGCGGGTCGTGGATGTCGGTGCCGGTCAGGTCGCCGGGCAGCAGGTCGGGGGTGAACTGGATGCGTCGGAAGCGGGCGTGGACGCCGCCCGCCAGGGTCTTGACGGTGGTGGTCTTGGCCAGGCCGGGCAGGCCTTCCACCAGGACATGGCCGCCGGCCAGCAGGCCGATCACCAGTCGGTCCAGCAGCTTGGCCTGGCCGACGATGACGGTTTCCAGGGCGTGGCGCAGTTCCAGGATGCGGGCTTGGTATTCCCATGGCGGCGGGCGGTGGGGGGGCGGGAAGGTATGCCAGGGGGGCGCGGCGGGCAATGGTGAGTTGGGCCTAACGGTTATCATCGGCCCTGACTTGGAGGGATTTGCATGGACATCGTGATGGCTGCCCTGGGTGGACTGGGCGTGGGGCTGCTGGCCCTGTTCTGGCAGCGCGGGCGCTGGCTGGCGGAAGCGGCCCGGCTCAAGGAACAGGCGGCGGGCCTGGGCGCGCAACTGGAACAGGAACGGCGCGCCGACGAGGAAAAACGGCAACTGGTGGAGGCGTCGGAGAAACAGCTTTCGGATGCCTTCAACGCCCTGTCCGCCCAGGCCCTGGCGCGCAACAACCAGGCCTTCCTGGACCTGGCCCGGCAGAATCTGGCGGTGTTCCAGGAGACTGCCAAGGGCGACCTGGCGGCGCGCCAGCAGGCGGTGGAGGGGCTGGTGAAGCCCTTGTCCGAGGAGCTGGCCAAGCTGGCCGGCCAGACCCTGGCCCTGGAAAAGGCCCGGGCCGAGAGCTACGGCCAGCTCTCCGAGCAGGTGAAGGGCCTGCTCACCGCCCAGCAGGAGC
>JBGSUY010000320.1:0-1533 GCA_041753195.1 Chromatiaceae bacterium | reverse complement strand
CAGGTCGGCGACCACCCCCGGCACGGCGCCCGGGGGGGTGCAGATCACCCCCAGGTCCGGGGCCTGGGGCAGCCGATCCAGGTCCCGGTAGACCTTGGTGCCACGGATCCGCCGGTGCCGCGGGTTCACCGGCCAGACATGGCCCTTGAGGGGGCCGGTGAGCAGATTGGCCGCCAAGATGGTCCCGATGGACCCTCGCTGGTTGGAGGCGCCGATCAGGGCGATGGAGGTGGGCCTGAACAGGGCGTCCAGGTTGCGGATGGTCACGACCCGACGGCGCTCCAATAGGCATCGACCCGTGCCTCGATCCCATCGATCAAGTCCTGGCGGCGCTCGGGCTCGAACAGGTGCCGGAAGCGCCCCTGGGTCTCCAGATAGCGCTCCACCGGCACCCGCCGCAGCGGCGGCTTGGTATGGACCACTCGACCGTCCCGATACTCCTTCAGCGGCCAGATCCCGGTCTTGACCGCGAGCTTGCCGATCTCGGCCGTGAGCTGGGGGTCGAAGTCCCAGCCGGTGGGGCAGGGGGCCAGGGCCAGCAGCAGTCTCGGCCCCTTGAGGGCGAGGGCCGTCTCCACCTTGCGGGCGAGATCCAGGGGCTCGGCGCCGATGAGGGTGGCGGCATAGGCGGGCCTGTGGGCGCACCAGATGGCGAAGAGGTCCTTCTTCTCCCCCGCAAATCCGGCAGGGCCGAGACAGGTGGCGGTGCGGGCCCCGTGGGGCGTGGCTGGGGAGGTCTGCTGGCCGGTGTTCCCGTAGCCCTCGTTGTCGTAGACGATGTAGAGGAAGTCGAGCCCCCGCTCGATGGCACCGGAGGTGGCCGAGAGCCCAATCCCATAGGCCGCCCCGTCGCCGGTCAGGACCACCACCTGGAGGTCCTCCTCTGGGGGCAGGCGTCCCGAGGCGAGCAGGATGTTCAGGGCGTCTCGCACGCCCTGCGCCCCGGCGGGGGCGGAGGCCATGGCGGTGTAGAGCCAGGAGCCCCGGAAGGGCGTGAAGGGGTAGACCGAGAGGAGGGTCATGCAGCCGGCGGCATTGACGAAGACCGAGCGCCCGCCCACCAGGTCGTAGATCTGGTGCAGGGCCTGGAGACCGCCGCAGCCGGCGCACATGGGGGTGCCGGTGCCGAGCAGCCGGGCGGAGGGCAGGTCCTTGACGCTCCGGAAGTGGGTCTCGGGTGTCTGGTCTAATTCGCTCATGGTGTCTCCCCCAGATCGCCGCGCTCCACCCGGGCCAGGGTCTGGAGCTTACGGACCTCCCGTAGCTCGTCCTCCGTGTAGAGCAGGCGCGGCGCCGGTGCCTCGCCCCGCTCGGCGGCCTCGGCCGCGACCCGGGCCATGGCGAAGAGCTCCGACTGGGGGATGTCCCGCCCCCCCAGACCGCCGATGAAGCTCACCAGCATCGGGGCGTCGCTGAGGCCATAGAGGGCGGAGCAGAGCTCCCCGTGGAGCACCCCGCCGAAGCCGAAAGACAGGTTCTGATCGATGACCGCCACGCCCCGCTTGCCCGCGAGCGCCTCCCGCAGGTCCCGGG
>JBGSUY010000319.1:0-2451 GCA_041753195.1 Chromatiaceae bacterium | reverse complement strand
CCAGCCGAAGGCACCGGCCCAGGCGGCCGCGATGGGCTCGGCGCCCGGGGCGCGCCCAACGCCGATGAGCTCGAAGGCACCGGCAGGGAGCAGACCGAGCAGCAGGGAGGCCAGGGCCAGCATCAGCAACACCAGCTCCTGGGAGCGCCGGGGGGCCTGCAAAAAGGTCCTGGGGCCGCCGGACCCGGAGAGGGCGTGCCCCAGAACCCAGGTCAGGTAGGCCGCGGTGAGCAGCCCGCCGGCGTCCAGGACCAGCCCCCACCACCAGGCCCCACCGGCCTCGGCGGAGCCCTGGAGCAGGGCCTTGACCAGGTAGCCCCCGCTGGGCTGGAGGCCGATCAGGGAGAGCCCCGCAAGCCCGATCCCCAAGACCGTGAGCGGCAGGGTCCGCCCCAGCCCCCCGAGATCGCGGATCCGGTCATGCCCCAGGACACCGTAAATGATCCCGGCGGCCAGGAACAGGGCGCCCTTGGCGAGGGCGTGGGAGACGACCTGCAGCATGCCGGCCCCCAGGGCCCAGGTCGGACCCTGGCTCGTGGCGGCCAAGGGAAAGATCAGGAACAGATAGCCGAGCTGGGCCAGGGTCGAATACGCGATCAGCAGCTTGAGCCGCGCCTGCCCCAGGGCCATCAGATTGCCCAGCAGGATGGCCGAGGCCCCAAGCACCCCGAGGATCGTCGCCGCCGGCAAGTCCAGCAGCCCCGGCATCAGGTCGAACCAGATCCTTAACACCAGGAAGAAGGACCCCTTGACCACCAGGGCCGAGAGGATGGCGCTGGCCGCGGGCGGTGCCCCCGCATGGGCGGGCGGCAGCCACAGATGGAGCGGCACCAGGGCGGTCTTCGCCAGCAGCCCGACCGTCATCAGGGCCACCGCGACCAGGGCTGGAACGGGGACGCCGTTGGGGCCAGCCAGATGCCCGCCTAGTGCCTTGGCCAGCAGGGGGATGTCCAGGGTCCCGTAGGTGCCGTAGAGGAGCACTGCCCCCAGCAGATAGAGGACCGAGCCCAGGAGGGCGAAGAGCAGGTAGCGCAGGGCGGCGGCCAGGGTCTCGGCGCGACCGTCCAGGCTCACCAGGGGCACCGCCGAGAAGGTGAGGAGCTCCAGGGCGACGAAGAGGGTAAAGAGGTCCTGGGCCAGGGCCACCGTATTGAGCCCGGCCCAGACCCCCAGGAGGAGCATCCAGAAGGCGAGGGAGCCCCGGGTCTCGGGGGCGCCCCGCTCGGGGCGAAAGTCCCGCTGGGCATAGAGCGCGACGGCGAGCATCACCACCGCGGTGACGAGGAGCAGGACGGCCGAGAGTCCGTCCGCCTTCAGGGCCACCCCAAGGGGCGGCATCCAGCCCCCCAGGGCATACTGCAACGGCTCGCCCCCGCTGAGGAGGGCGGCGGAGATGGCGAGGGCAACGGCGAGCCCAAGGAGCGCCAGCCCAAGGACCACGCGACCCAGGCCACGCCCGCCCAGGGCGAGGGCGAGCAGCAGACCCACCACCGGCAGCATCAGGGACAGGACCAGGACGAGACCGCCCAGGTCCAGGCCTTCGAGCCAAGGGGGCAGGGTCGCGGACGCCGCCATTACGGCTCCCCCTCGCGTTGAGTCGGCGGCGCAGGCGGATTCTCGTCCTCAAGGGTGCTGCGGCCGCTCGTCTCGGCGAAGCGCCGCAACAGGGCGACGCCGATAGCCGTCGCCGCGAAGGCGACCACCAGCCCGGTGATGACCAGTGCCTGAGGCACCGGGTCGCCGTCCCGGCCGGCCCCCGCCAGGGCCTGGACACCCCCACCCCGCTTGGCGATGACGCCGAAGAGCAGGAAGACGCCGCCCCCGATCAAGTTGAAGGCAAGCAGCTTGCGCAGGGCGCCGGGGTGACAGAGGAGCCCATAGAGCCCGATGCCCACCAGGGCCGCGCCGCAGAGACCGAACAGCGTCTCGCCGATCATGGCCGCACCTTGTACCCAGGGTCATCCACCACCGGGGGGCCGGCGACCAGGAGCCCCAGGACCACGGCGACCGAGATGGTCAGACCGACCTCAACCACGACGATCAGGGGCTTGGCCCAGCCCTCCGGATAGGCCAGGAAGTCCCCAGCCAACCAGACGCCGCCGGTCCCGATGGCGATGAAGACCAGGGGTCCAAGGATCAGCAAGAGGCGCAGGGTGCGGCTGGTCACCAGGGGCGGCCGCCGCAGCCCGGCCACCACGACCAGGACCCACATGGCCGCCAGGACGGCGGCGCCCTGAAACTTTCCCCCCGGATCGTCCGCCCCGATCCAGACCAGGTGGACCGCCACCAGGATGCCAAAGGGTGGCAGGACCTGCGCCAACAGGGTCAGAGGACCGCTGGAGGGCACGGGGGCCAGAGACCCCGGGCGCCCGCCCCAGGCGCCATCCGCCGCCCGGGACCAGACCCCGATCAGGGCCGGGATCAGGACCACGGTCTCCAGCAGGGTGTCGA
>JBGSUY010000318.1:0-2401 GCA_041753195.1 Chromatiaceae bacterium | reverse complement strand
GACTGGGACCTCCAGATTGCGCGGGGCGGCCACCGAGCGGCCGGTGACCGTCACCACCCGGGAGATCAGGGGCTGGCCGCGGAGCACCGCATCCGCCACCGCCGCGGCGGTCCCGACATTCTGGCAGAGGATGCCGATCTGGGCCGGGATGCCGTGGCTCGGCACCTCCAGCCCGGTGAGGATGCGGACCAATTGGCGTTCCCCACCGCTCGGGTACAGGGTCGGGATCGGGATGACCGATGCGACCGCCTGCAGGTCCGTCGCCGCCAGGGCCTGGACCAGGGCGGAGATGGCGGCCCCCTTATTGTCCTCGACCCCGATCAGTACCCGCTCCGCCCCCGCCAGGTGGCGCAGGATCCGCACTCCCTCCAGAATGCGCGCGGGCTGCTCGCGCATCAGCCGGTCGTCGCATGTGATGTAGGGCTCGCACTCGGCCCCGTTGATGATCAGGGTCTTGAGCCGGCGATCGGGTCCCGGGTTCAGCTTGACGCTGGTGGGGAAGGAGGCCCCCCCGAGACCCACCACCCCGGCCCAGCGGACCCGCTCCCGAATCACCGAGTGGTCGAGATGCACGTAGTCCGTGAGCGGCTCGGGCAGCGGTGCCCAGGCATCCTCCCCGTCCGTCTCGATGACGACGCAGGGGGCCGAGAGCCCCGAGGGGTGGGGCACGGGCCGTGCCTCCACGGCCACCACCAGCCCCGAGGAGGAGGCATGGACCGCGGTGCTCACATAGCCGTCCGGCTCTCCGAGGAGCTGGCCCTTCAGGACGCGCTCCCCCACCCGGACGCAAGGACGCGCCGGGGCCCCGATGTGCTGGGCCAGGGGGATCACCAGCCGGGGCGTCAGGGGGATGGGCTCGATGGGACTGCCGTTGGACAGGGCCTTCTCGTCCGGCACATGGATGCCGCCGTGGAAGTTCCAGACACGGCGCCTGATGTGTAGGGGCGGGGCCAGGTTAGACATGGGGCCGGTCGGGCGATCCAAGACCGTCTCAGGCGGCCTTGCGCTCGGCCGGGTACGGCCAGCGCCAGTGGCGGATGTCGGTACCCACCGGCACCATATGAATGCACTCCACCGGGCAGGGGGGGAGGCACAGCTCGCAGCCGGTGCACTCGGCGGCGATGATGCCGTGAAGCTGCTTGGGGGCGCCGACGATGGCGTCCACCGGGCAGGCCTGCAGGCACAGGGTGCAGCCGATGCAGGACTGCTCGTCGATGATCGCCACCGCCGGGGGCTTCTCCTCCACCTCCAGGGCCACCGGATCCCGCCCGAGCAGGTCCGCCAGGGTGCGCACCGTGGCCTCGCCCCCCGGCACGCAGCGGTTGATCTCCTCCTCACCCCGGGCGACCGCCTCCGCATAGGGCCGGCAGCCCGGGTAGCCGCATTGTCCGCACTGGGTCTGGGGCAGCAGGGACTCCACCTGGTCCGCGACCGGGTCCCCCTCCACCTTGAAGCGGATCGCCGAGTAGCCGAGCAGCAGGCCGAAGAGGCCCGAGAGCAAGGCGATGGCGAGGATGGCGATCAACATGGGGCGCTCAGCCTCACTTGGCCACCAGACCGGCGAAGCCCATGAAGGCCAGGGACATGAGCCCGGCGGTGATCAGCGCGATGGCACTGCCCTGGAAGGGCTGGGGCACGTCCGCCACCGCCACCCGCTCGCGCACTGCGGCGAACAGGATCAGCACCAGGGCGAATCCGACCGCCGCTCCGAAGCCGAACAGGGTGGCCTCGAGGAAGCCGCGCTTCTCCTGGAGATTCAGCAGGGCCACCCCGAGCACGGCGCAGTTGGTGGTGATCAGCGGCAGGAAGATGCCGAGCACCTGGTAGAGCACGGGGCTCGTCTTGTGCATCACCGTCTCGGTGAACTGGACCACGACCGCGATCACCAGGATGAAGGCGATGGTGCGCAGATATTCGATCCCCAGGGGCACCAGCAGGTACGTGTTGACCAGCCAGGAGCAGACCGCGGACAGGGTGAGCACGAAGGTGGTGGCCAGTGCCATACCGGTGGCGGTCTCGAGCTTCTTGGAGACCCCCATGAAGGGACAGAGGCCCAGGAACTTGACCAACACGAAGTTGTTCACCAACACCGTGCTGACCAGGATCAGTGCGTACTCTGTCATGGGGGCTCGGGTGCGGCGGTGTCTGAGAGCGCGGCGGGTACAGGAGTCGAGGGCTACAGCTCAGGGTGCCAACGCCGCCAGACTCCGCGAAATCGCCAAAGAATACGCCCCCGAGCAAAGGCACTACAACCGGGCGTCAGCCGCTGCGCGCCAAGGAGAGCGAAGCGAAGGCGCGTAGTCCCCGGTAGGCGTAGGCGCGGGCGTGTTGCCGGAGTGGCGAAGGGGCGTGAGACCCGAAGCCAGCGGAGGCAACATGCAAAGCGCATCCGACACGCCGT
>JBGSUY010000317.1:0-16363 GCA_041753195.1 Chromatiaceae bacterium | reverse complement strand
ACGGCGTGTCGGATGCGCTTTGCATGTTGCCTCCGCTGGCTTCGGGTCTCACGCCCCTTCGCCACTCCGGCAACACGCCCGCGCCTACGCCTACCGGGGACTACGCGCCTTCGCTTCGCTCTCCTTGGCGCGCAGCGGCTGGACGAAGACAGAGACGGCGGCTCGGAGGGCTGAAGCCCGAGGGCCTCCCCACTCGCCGGAGCGAGACCGCGTGCGGACGGGGAGTTGCTCGATTCGACCTATCGGCTGCGCGGGGGGCGCGCGGCTGAAGGACTGGGAGGATTGATCGCATTCGCGCAGCACAGCCGTCTCGTGGCGATTGCACGTCTCCACCTGGACGTGCTCAGGCACCCCGGGGGCAGGTTGTGGAAGCTCAGCAAAATATGGCCCGTTTGGAATGTCCTCACCGGCTGCCGTGGTCGTCCAGCAGCGGCGAAACTGGCCCTCTCTTATCGGTAGGTGCGCTCGATGACCCACATGGGGTACGTAGCCGGCCACGGTCACTTCACCACCCGGACTGGCGGCAATTCGTAGGATCCATTGAGGATCGTCTCCCCGGGGCCGTAGCTGCGCAACACCATCCAGAACGGGCCTTCCGGTGCCGGTAGCCAGTTTGCTTCTGCCTCCCCACCAGGCGAGTGCGCGCTGATATAAAGCGTGAGCGACCCGTCTTCTGCAGTGACGATCCCGGGTGTTGCGCTGCCGATTGAATATCGGTTGATCTTGTTGTCTACCAACAATCGCTCAGGCAGGCGATACATCGTCATCGACCAGAAGAATTTGACGGGCGGCAGGGCTCCCGGCGCGAACGTCATTTCGTAGGATGCCTTCGAGCCATCCAGCATCCCCCCTTGACCGTCGACCACCCTATTCAGATATACAGAGATGTCCTTGGTGTTTCCAAAGATGCCCGCATACACGCCCAGCGCCCGGTCCAGGTATCTTTCGGCCACCGCACTGCGCGGGCCGAAGAGTTTGGTTCCGTCGGTCAGGCGCCCGGCCTCTTTGGCCAGAAGGGCGCGGCCGTCTTCGATCCCCGCACTCAAGACAGCCTTACGCTTTTCATCCAATACGGCACTGTCAAATGGCTGCCCGCGAACGATGCCGAGGCTTGCGAGGGACGCATAGGCGTCGGCGTCCGCCGCCTGGGGCTCGACCAACGGTAAAAGGCGGGCGACATGGTCCCAGTACTCCAACCGCTCCTCTGCGCCCTCTTCCCACGGCAACCAATCGACAGGGGGCGCAGGTGCTGGCGCCGGCACGTCAAGGAAGGCGCTGAGCGGCTGCAACCTATAGCCTTTCTGGATCTCGCTAACGGCGCGTCCATCTGCCACGCCCAAGAGCTGTGTTCGGGTCAAGGTGCCCAGAAACCCGCTTTCGCCCTGAATGACGCGATCTATCCCTTCGGGCACTTGCCCGTTCCACCCTGGCCCGGCCAGAAGCACCGATGCCCCGCCGTTGCCGTCATTCACGGAGCCGACATTGCCCAGCACATAGCCCCACAGATCATCCCATTGGGACGTGTAGAACCGGCCTTCATCGATTTCCGGCATGGTCAGAACCCAGGGTTCCGCGCGCAGGTCGACCCATGCGTAGGAGTATGGCGTGTCATTGTTCGGGGTTACGATGTCGGTGTCGGCGGGCGAGGCGACGCCGAGATGCAGCCACTGGCCCATACCGCCGGAAAACGACGCCGAGGTTTCGTCGATCGCCTGCAGGTACATGGTCCGATACATCATCACCAGCGGGTAGGTGAAAATGTAGCTGTCGCGAGCGGTGGCTTGCAGATCACCGGCGTCGCCAAGGTTCTCCGCGTGTGCCGCGTCGGGCAAGGTTGTCAGGGAGAGGGCGGTCAGGAGCAGCCCGATGATCTTTGAAGGCATGGATCCACCCCCTTTAATTGACGTGTTCTACTCTGCGACGGGCTCGATATCGGCCAGCGTCCAGCTGCGGTCGAACCACGGCTCGAGCGGCGCATAGAGCCGAAAATAGGCGAACCAGCCCCGGCCCGGGAGCGTTGGAATCCAGTTCTGCTCCCAACCCTCGGGCGCCTCGGGTCCAAAGTAGATATCCGCCGACCCGTCTTCGTTCAAACGCAAATCCATACGCGACGACCGGTCCGCGATCTCATGAGGATTGTCGATGAAGACACGTGTTTGATTGTCGTAGGCGGTCACTGACCAGAACTGCTTGGCAGGCACGTTGGGCCCGACACGCAGCCTGTAGGTCTTTCCGCCATCGAGCCAGTTGCCACCGGCGTCCCTCGTGGCCTCGAGATAGGTCTGCCCCACACCCGGAGACTTGGTGGCCATCGCGCGGGAGGCTGTGACCGCCTCGTAGAACCAGGAGGCATATTCATCCAGGTAGGTCCTGAAGGGGGGCTGCTCCCCTGGCTCAAACGCCAGGGAAAGCTCCCATTGACGTTCCGGCCAGATCTGCGCGTTGGCAAAGCGTTTCTGATAGGCGTTCGCGCGCGCCATGGCCTCGCCCACAAACGCCGCTTCCGTCAGCAGCGCGGTCTGACGAGCATCCGGGGCGAAGGGCCTGCCCTTTTCGATGCCCAGCGGTTTGAGCATTGCCATCATCACGCGGTCCTGTTCTCGCACCGGCTCGCGCTGGAGCGTTTGGGACAGAAGTTGCCAATAGGCCATGCCGCGGGGCTGCGTGCCGCTCCATGCCTTGCCGTCCGGAGAGACGATGTTGGTCGGTTCGGGATTGCCGCGCTCGGCATAGGGATAGAGGCGGAAGCCCTCGCGCAGCGCCGCCGCCTCGTCCGGATCGGGCGTCAGGATGCGCAGGCCGATGAAGACGACGAACGTGGGCGCCTGCACGACGCGGTAGCCCTCGGTATCCTCCACCCTTTGTTCAGGTCCGATCACCAGCAGCTTGTCCCCTCGCCCGCGGTCCGGACCGGCTTCGCCGAACTCGCCGTTCAGTGCCATTTGCCACAGACTGCTGATGCCTCCCGCGGTTGGCCCCGGTGGCACTTCCAGTACCAGCGGGCCGGTGCGTGCAAGGTTCGGAAAGCCCAAGATATAAGGCGTTGTGGCATTGGCGGTCAGCAGGCCGAGCTTGTCGCGATAGCTGTCGTAGAGCACCAGATCGGTGTCCTTTGCCCCAAACACGGCTTCGTGCTGCTTGTGCCACTGCGCGAAGCCCATGATCGGCAAGGACCACAGATAGGCCTGCGTCGCACGCTGGAAATCCATTTCATCGAATAGCGCTTGGACACTGAGTTTCGTCGGATAGCCGTTCTCGAATTCGATCCGACCTATCCGCGTGTCTGCGTCTTCAAGCTCCAAGGTCATCTCCTGTGCTCGCGGCGGTTCAATCGCCAATCCAGCGCATGTCAGTGCCGCTAAGCCAAGAGCGGGAATCCCAAAATTCATGATGCTGGCTCTCAGCGTCGGGACCGATACTGATCGACCGAGTGCCGAGCCGGGCGCGCGGGATCGCCTTGCGCCGCGCCGATGCTGCCCAAGGCCGCGGTCAGCTGGTAAATCGCGTCGCTTGGGCATGCGGCGCCCGGCTCCTCGTGCCGATGCGATGGGTCGTTCCCGTGCAAGGCATGGAGCAAGCGGGTGAACGCAACCCCGCCGGCCGTTCCGGACTTGCGCGCTTTCTGTGTGGCGTCGAGCTTGTAGATGGTCTCGCCTTCCTTGATGGTCTCCGTCACCTTGAGCTGGTCCAGGTCGTCGGGGTCGACGGCGGCCGGGTCGTCCGAGAGGATCACGAAATCGGCGAGCTTGCCCACCTCGATCGATCCCTTCGAGGCCTCCTCGAAGTGCTGCCAGGCAGGCCAGATGGTCATCGCCTTCAAGGCGGTGATGACGTCGACCCGCTGATCGGGGCCGATGATCTTGCCCGAGCCGCGGGCGACCCGGGTCACCGTTGCATCGAGCACCCGCATGGAGTCCGGAAAGGCCACCGGCGCATCGTGGTGCGTCGAGAACATCATGCCGCGCTGACGCACCCAGCCCGTGGGATCGATGTTCTGGGCCAGTTCGGGCCCGATGGTGTGCTCGGAATGCCAGTCGCCCCAGTAGAAGGTGTGCATCGGGAACAGGGACGGAAATACGCCGAGTCGCTGGTACGCATCCACCTGGTCCTCGCGCAGGAAGGTGCCGTGGATCAAGACGGGGCGAAGGTCCTTGTCGTTGCCATGCTTGAGCTGGGCGACGGTGATGGCGGCGATCAGCATGTCCGAGGCCGCCTCGCCGTTGGCGTGGGTGTTGAGCTGGATGCCGCTCGCGTAGGCCCAGTCGACCGCGTCCATGATCTGGTCCGTGGTCGCGGCCGGGTAGCCGCGGTAGCCCGCCGGATAGTCGCCGACGGGGTTGTAGTAGGGTTGGTCACGCCAGGCGGTTAAGCCTTGGGGCGAGCCGTCGATGGTCAGCTTGGCGCCGGCGACGCGGAAGCGGTTGACATAGTCGCGGCTGACGTTCTCCTTGATGAAGTCGCGATCCACGAGCACGTCCGGATAGGTCACGACATCGATCTCGAGTCCGCCCTCGTCCGCCACCTGGCGCATGATGGCCACAGCGCCCGGTGCCGAGCGCCCTTCCTCCGCGGTGGTGTAGCCAAAGCGGGCCCACATCTCGGTGCCGGCGCGGAAGAAGGCCTTGCCGCCCTCGGCGCCCACCTGGCCGATCAGCTTCAGCAGCACCGGGAAGGCGGCGGTTTCCTCCAGCACGCCGTTCGGCGTATTGCCGCCGGGCTCGCGACGGATGATGCCACCCGCCGGATCGGGGGTTTCCGCGGTGACCCCGGCGATCTCCAGGGCCTTGGTGTTCACCGCGGCCAGGTGCCCGGACTGGTGGATCAGCATGATCGGCACCTCGGTGGAGACCGTATCGAGGTCCGCGCGGGTCGGGTGGCGGTGCTCGGCCAGGGTGGCGTTGTCGTACCCGAAGCCGACGATCAGATTCACCTTCTCGACCACCGCGGCGTTGTCGGTCATCCAGCTGCGCAGGGAGGCCTGCAGCGACGCGATGTCGGTCACCTCCCCGTCCGGCGGGGCCAGCAGGTTGGCGGACAGGGCCTGCAACCCGCCGATGAGCACATGGCCGTGGGCGTCGTAGAAGCCGGGGAGCAGGGTGCGTCCGCCCAGATCGATTACCCGGGTGTCCGGACCCTTGACCCGCATCACCTCGGTCAGGTCTCCGACGGCGACGATCTTCCCGTCGCGCTCGGCCACCGCCTCGGCGCGCATCGCCGTGTCGTTCATGGTGAGGATGGGGCCTCCGGTCCAGATGCGTTCGGCGGCCTCCTGGGCGAGCACGGTCGCCCAAGAGGCGATGCAAAAGACCCCGGCAACAGATACTCGGACGACTGTCTTCATCGCGCCCTCCCGGTCAATTTTCCATCGTCGACATCTGCTGGATCTTCTTCTGAACGGTGCTCAGGTTGAAGGATCCAGGCGTCTGACTGGGCGGATACTCCACTAGGGTCTGGAGGAACTGCCCCGCCAGCTTGTTGGCCCCGAACAGGATGAAGACGCGATCGAGCGCCCAGTCTTCATAGACATTCGCATTGTGCTGCGCCCGTTCGAAGGGATCGCGACGCAGATTGAACAGCAGCGGAACGCGCAGCTCGGTGAAGGGCTCACGCCACACACCGAAGCCCTTGCCCCGGTTCTCCTCGTAGACGACCTTCCAGTCTTCCCAGCGGACGGCGACGATATCGCCGTCGTCGTTGACATAGACGAATCCCGGGCGCGGGGATTCCTCCGCCTTGCCGCTGAGGTAATTGAGCATGTCGTAGCCGTCGATGTAGTTCTTGTACGTCCGACCGTTGAGCTCGACGCCCTCCAAGAGCTGCTCCTTGATATCCGGTGCGCCGGCCGCGGCAGCGAATGTCGGCAGCCAGTCCTGGTGGGACAGGATGCCGTTGAGGCTTTCTCCAGCCGGGAAGTGGCCGGGCCAGCGCACGAACGCGGGCACGCGATAGGCGCCTTCCCAGTTGGAGTTCTTCTCCGAACGGAATGGGGTATTGCCTGCATCGGGCCAGGTGTTGAAATGGGGACCGTTATCCGTCGAGTAGAGCACGAGCGTGTTGTCAGCGATGCCCAGCTCGTCAAGCAGATCCAGCAGCTGGCCGACATGCCCGTCGTGCTCGATCATGCCGTCGGTGTACTCGTCATTGCCGGGGTGGCGACGGTCCTCCCGAACGTGTGTCCGGAAGTGCATCCGCGTGCCGTTCCACCAGCAGAAGAACGGCTTGCCGGCTTTGACCTGACGGGTGATGAAATCCTTCGCCGCCTCGACGGTCTCGTCATCGATGGTCTCCATGCGCTTTTTGGTCAGCGGGCCTGTGTCCTCGACCGTCTGACCGCCCTGGCCATCGGCGGTGGCCTTGATGACGCCGCGTGGTCCGAACTGCGCGCGAAACTCCGGATTCCGCGGATAGTCCTCGTTCTCCGGCTCCTCCTCGGCATTCAGGTGATAGAGGTTGCCGAGGAACTCGTCGAAGCCATGCATCGTCGGCAGATGCTCGTCGCGGTCGCCCTGGTGATTCTTGCCGAACTGACCGGTGGCATAACCCTGACTCTTGAGCACGGTGGCAATGGTCACGTCGCTCTGCTGCCAGCCTTCCGACGCCCCCGGCACACCGACCTTCGTCATGCCCGTTCGCAGCGGATTGTTGCCGCCGAGAAATGCTGCCCGCCCGGCGGTGCACGACTGCTGGCCGTAGTAATCAGTGAATGACAGCCCCTCCGTGGCGATGCGGTCGATATTGGGCGTTCGATAGCCCATCAGGCCGCGGTTGTTGAAGCTGATGTTGGTCGTGCCGATGTCGTCGCCCCAGACGACGAGGATGTTGGGCTTTTCCTGGGCGACGGCAGATGTCGCGACAAGCGCGGATAGTACGACCCCAAGGCGGAGTGCGGCGACTGCGTTCATTGGAAGCTCCTCTGGCGCTGGATGCGGAGGCGGGAGTTTACTCTTTCCCCGCTGCGTGTGCGCGGGACCTGCTGCCTCGGCCACGTGATGAACGTACAGCGGACAGCGCCCAACCCAAAATTTCTTTCCGTGCAGTTCGGAAGTGGCGAAATCCGCGCACAGGTGCCGAACGTTCCACGTCGGTCCAGAGCAGGAGCATCGGTGCTGATCTGCCTGCGCCGGCGATCTACGCTCAATGGTCGCCTGGTGACAGGCTGGTGTCGGAAGGTCTTTGATGTCTGCTTTCGGTCGGGAACGGCCTGTTCTCCCAGCGGGAATTTCTGGAGCGCCACAGGGTGAAAACATCTGCGAAGATCGCCGCGCAACGTCCGCTTTCTGGAACCGCTTATAAATTGTCGCTTCGGCGGCCAGTGACGGCATAGCGTCCGAAGCCGCCGCCGGCCGTTCGGCTCAGCGGCGACCGGAACACGCGCTTTGCGGTCAGCGATCGGCGGTGTAAGCGGCCAGGCCGCCCGGCAGAAAGCAGACATTCATCCGCGGATGGAGGCGAGGTCTGCCGCGCCCCCGCGCGGGGTGAAGCTATCTGCACCTGGAGGGACCGGACCCGGCCAGTAAGAGACATTCGCACGTCGGATGACCAACCATGGTCGTTGCGAGAAGGCAACATACATTCAGGTCGCCGACCCAAGGCAGGCCCGATCGTCTTCGATCCTCCGAGCGCGGGCCTGCAGTGACGGCAAAACGCTGATTGCTGCCGGTGGCGGTGGGACTTTCGGGAGGCCGCTCTTTTCGCTTTGCTGCCCTTTGCGGGAACGGCGACGATCTGGCGAAGGTTCGAGAAAGCTGACACCGGTCCGCCGCACCGTGCGGTCGTCTTGGCAGTTGGTGACCGAGGACATGGTTGGTGGATTTAGCTGGAGGTTTGCGCCTCTGAGGCAGATGCTAGTCTGGTAACCGCGACCCAGCCTCGGTCCAGACCGGATCTTTGCCAATCTTCTCCAACAAGAAATCGATGAAGATCCTGACTTTCGCGGTCAGGACATTCGACTTCGGATAGACGAGCCACAGAGCCGTTTCGTCGTCGACCCTGTAGTCGGGCAGTACACGCACCAGCGAGCCGTCGGCGAGCTCGCGTTGAACACTCCACAGCGCGTTCATCGAAATGCCTGCCCCGGCGATGGTTGCAACCTTCTGGCACAACCCGTCGTCGATGACGAGCCGGCACCCGGCCAGACGTGGATGGAACTGCCCGGTTTGACCCTGGCGCCCAACCAGCTCGATCGGCGACTGCTCCTTGAATGCGATCAACTGGTGGGTTGCGAGCTCGGCGGGATGCGTGGGCGCGCCGTGTTGATCCAGATACTCCGGGGATGCGCAGAGGATCCGCGTGTCGTCGGCCAGCTTACGCCCCTTCAGGCTGCTGTCCGCGATTGCCGCATTGCGCAGCGCTAGATCGAAGCTGCCCTGGATCAGGTCGAACTCCATGTCGGTGAGTCGCAGGTCCAGACTGATACCCGGATGCAGCGCCAGAAACTCGGGCAGAATGGGCGCGATATAGAGCTGGGCAAAGGTGCTCGGCGCCGTGAACCTCAGGGTACCCGTCGCCGTCACATCGCCGCGGCCCAATGCGGCTCGGGCCGCGTCTTCCTGCGCGAGGATCTCCCGGGCATAGGGCAGAAACTCCGCCCCCTCCAGCGATAGGGCCACCTTGCGCGTCGAACGGCGCAACAGGTCCGCCCCCAACGCCTTCTCCAGCTTCGCCAGCTTGGCACTGGCCACGGCCGGCGCCATCCCCAGCTCGCGGCCGGCGGCACTGATGTTGAGCTTCTCGGCCGCGAGTACGAAGAGCCGCACGCTTTCAGTGTCCATAGAATTATATGCATTTCACGAATTCTGAACTCCAGAATATCCCATTTTTATTCAGATCTCGAAAGTCTATCGTACAGCGCAGCACCTGATCACCAACCTCGTGAGATGCGCCATGAACTACGACGGCTTCACCACCTTCGGCGTCCGGATCAAGAACGCGGTCGCATGGGTCACCTTCGACTACCCGCCGGTCAATATCCAAGGATTGGCGATGCTTGCGGACCTCAACAACCTGGCGCAAAAGCTGGAAGCCGACGCCGCCGTAAAGGTGGTCGTGTTCCAGTCGGCCCACCCGGAGATCTTCGTCGCCCATGCGGACACCAACTTCCTGAAGGACATGTCCGGCAAGGCTGTCTCGCGCGACGAGGTGAAGCTCTTGGACCTGCAGGTCGTGCTGGAGCGGATCAGCAAGCTGCCCCAGGCGACCATCGCCAAGATCGAGGGTTTCGCCCGCGGCGGCGGGCATGAGTTCGCGCTCGCCTGCGACATGCGATTCGCGGCCCGCGGCAAGGCCAGGTTCATGCAGATGGAGGTCGGCATGGGCATCCTGCCGTGCGGCGGCGGGGCATCGCGCATGGCGCGTCAGGTCGGCCTCGGCCGGGCGCTGGAGATCGTCCTGGGCGCCCGTGATTTCGATGCAGAGCAGGCCGAGGCCTATGGCACGGTCAACCGCGCCCTGGACGCGGACGAGATCGGTCCGTTCGTCGAGGACCTGGCAAACCGCATCGCGCTGTGGCCGTCCGCGTCGATCAACGCCACCAAGCAGGCCGTCTATGAGTCCATCGATCTGTCGATCCGGGACGCCCTTCGCGCCGAAGCCTACTGGCTCTACCAGGCGACCAGCCAAACCCCGGCCCTCAAGCGCTTTAAATGGGCGGACGAGCAAGGCGCGCAGCTCGACATGGACAATCAGCGCACCTGGCCGGACGTGCTCGTCAAGGTCCAGGAGATCAACGACTAAGTACCAGACGCCTCCCGCAATCCGTTCAATCGAGTAGACCAACGAACCCCTCCGAGGACACAGACCAATGAGAGCAATGATCCTCAATGAATACGGCAGCGAGGCCGAGTTCCAGTCGGCCGAGCTGCCTCAGCCCACTGCAAAGGCTGGCCACGTGATGGTGCGTGTCGCGGCGACCAGTGTGAACACGGTCGATACCATGATCCGTCAACTGGGCAAGGATCTGCCCCTGTCGCCCGATCTGCCTGCCGTGCTCGGCATGGACTTCGCCGGCACCGTCGAGGCAGTGGGCGAGGGTGTCGCGGATTTCGCCCCGGGAGACGAGGTCTTCGGCTGTGCCGGGGGACTCGCGGACCTGCCGGGGGCGCTGGCAGAGTACATGCCGACCGATGCACGGCTGATTGCCCACAAGCCGAAGACCCTTTCGATGCGCGAGGCGGCAGCGCTACCGCTGGTCGGTATCACCGCCTACGAGGGGCTGGTAAGAGCGGGCGCTCGAGCCGGCCAGAAGGTTCTCGTGCATGGCGGTGCCGGCGGCGTGGGCCATGTCGCCGTGCAATTGGCCAAGCATTTCGGCGCTGAGGTCTATGCGACAGCCTCGGGCGAAAAGCACCTCGGAGTCATCGAACAGTATGGCGCCACGGCCATCGACTATCGGGCCGAAAAGGTCGCCGATTACGTCCAGAAACATACCGGCGGTGCCGGCTTCGATGTCATCTTCGACTCCGTCGGCGGGGCCAACATGACGAACTCCTTCGAGGGCGCCGCCTTAAACGGCAACATCGCCTCAACGGTGGCCTTGGTGGAGCTGGATCTGTCGCCAGCTCACTTCAAAGGCCTGTCGCTGCACGTCGTTTTCATGCTCATTCCGATGCTGTATGACCACAAGCGGGAGGAACACGGGGTCATTCTGGCGAAGCTCGCGGAGATCGTGGATGCGGGCGCGTTGCGGCCTTTGCTCGACGAAGAGCGATTCGGCCTCGAGGACGTCGGGAAGGCCTACGACCGCCTGACGAGCGGGCAGGCTACCGGCAAAGTGGTCGTGGAGATCTAAGGATTTCAGAGCCAAGGAATTCAAGTCATGCCCGGGTCATGCCGGGGTGACGGCGCCCCCGGTCGGCTCGAGCGGGGACTTCCTATCGGCAACCACGAGGCACAACAGGAGAGTAATCGATGCTGGATGGGGTCCAAAGTAGTGGATTTCAGTCCCTCAATCGGGGCTACAACTCGGTTTTTCGCCTGAACCGACTCAGCCTCGGGCTCGTGGTGCCGCTGGAGGCCTACACCCACGGACCAGTGCCATCCATGAGCCGCCATGTCGAGCGCGTGCAACTGGCAGAACGGCTGGGATTCTCGGCCCTGTGGCTGCGGGATGTGCCGTTCAACGTGCCCTCGTTCGGGGACGCCGGTCAGCTTTACGACCCCTTTGTCTACCTCGGCCTGCTGGCCGGTCAGACCTCGCGGATTGCACTGGGTGTCGCCAGTGTCGTGCTGCCGCTGCGACATCCCGCCCACGTCGCCAAGGCGGCGGCCAGCGTCGATGTGCTGTCCGCTGGACGCCTCTTGCTGGGCGTCGCCTCGGGTGATCGTCCGGAGGAGTATCCGGCGCTCAATCTGCCGTTCGCCGATCGCGGCGAGCGATTTCGCAACGGCTTCCACTACATCGAGCGCGTGTGCGAAACCGCCCCGGCGTTCGAGAATGCCTACGGCAGCCCCTCCGGCGGGATGGACATGTTGCCCAAACCTACGAGCGGTAAGTTGCCGTTGCTCATTACCGGCGGCAGCCAGCAGGATCCGGATTGGATCGCACGGCACGGAGACGGCTGGATCACCTACCCACGCGGAGTCGCCGCGCAGGCCAAAATCATCAGCGACTGGCGGGCCCGCGTCGAGGCGGTCGGCGAACCGGTCAAACCGGCGGTGCAGTCGCTTTACGTCGATCTGACCAGGGATCCTCAAGCACCGCCGCGACCGATCCACCTGGGATTCCGACTGGGCGTGAACCATCTTCGCACCTATCTGAAATCGCTGGAGGAGATTGGCGTCAACCACGTGGCGCTGAATCTGCGTTTCAACCAGGCGGACATCGAGGAGACGATGCAACGCCTCGCCGACGACATCCTGCCCGACTTCTCCGGGGCCGGCATCGCTGACTGACGGAAGAAAGACTATGTCCAAGACCATTCTCATCACCGGTTCGACCGACGGCATCGGACTCGCAGCAGCCGAGATGCTGCTCAGCATGGGCCATCAGGTCCTGCTGCACGGGCGCAACCCGGAGAAGTTGGAGAAAACCCAGCACTCGCTGGCTAAGCTACCCAGCGGTGGACGCGTCGAAGGGTACATCGCGGACCTGTCGCACCTGCACGAGGTGGCAGCGCTCGCACAAGCTGTAGCCGAACAGCACACCAAGCTTGATGTGTTGATCAACAATGCCGGGGTCTTCACGTCCGCCGAGACAAGAACGCAGGATGGGCTCGATGTGCGCTTCGCGGTCAATACCCTTGCACCCTATCTGCTCACCCAGAAGCTTCTGCCGCTGCTCGGCGCATCAGGGCGGGTCATCAACCTCTCGTCCGCGGCGCAATCCCCGGTCGAGGCCGATGCGCTGGCCGGACGGGTCCGCTTGTCCGACGACTTCAACGCTTATGCTCAAAGCAAACTGGCGCTCACAATGTGGTCGCGCGCACTGGCGCTATCGCTCGACGCAGAGGGCCCGGCGATCATCGCAGTCAACCCGGGGTCGATGCTCGGCACGAAGATGGTGAAGGAGGGCTTCGGGGTGGCCGGCGGCGATGTCCGCATCGGCGCGGAGATACTGGTCCGCGCGGCGCTCGAAGAAGAGTTCGCGGCGGCTTCCGGCCAATACTTCGACAACGATAAGGGGCGCTTCTCCCAGCCGCATCGCGACGCGCTGGATGCGCGGAAATCCCAGGAGATCATTCGCGCCATGGAAGCGATTCTCGACGCGCACGTAATACAACAACCAAGCGCGATAACACCATGAATATCAAGCTCACGTTAATGGCGCTGACCGCGCTGGTCGCTGCCAACTCGGCCCAGGTCGGAGCAGGTCAGGATGACGCTCCTACGGACCTTATCTTCGCGTCCGAAGTCACCTGGGAGCAGCTCAACCCTGCCCGCGGTGACAAGAGTCCGAAGGCCGGTACGCTCTGGGGTGATCGCAACGGCACGGGTCCGACCGGCTTTCTGGTGCAGTTCGCGGACGGTTTTTCGTCACCACCTCATATCCACAATGTCTCATACCGCGGAATGGTCATCAGCGGGCTCATCCACAACGATGACCCTGGGGCCGCTGACATGTGGCTGCCCACGGGGTCTTTCTGGACGCAGCCAGAAGGAGAGGTGCACATCACCGCCGCCAAGGGCACTACCAACGTGGCGTACATCGAGATAGAGAAAGGGCCGTATCTCGTGCTTCCACCAGAGGAGGCGTTCGACAGCGGGGAAAGGCCGATCAACGTGGACGCATCGAACATCGTCTGGATCGATCGGCCTCGAATTCCACCCTCTGCCGGCGGCCCAAAGGTTGCCTTTCTCTGGGGTGATCCGCAGGCCGGTCAGTTGAGCGGCACCCTGACCAAGCTACCGGCAGGATTTACTGGACAGATCGATAGCCGGGGCTCGACCTTCCGTGCGGTCGTGATCAAAGGTCAACTACAGTACCGATTGCCCGGAGAGACCGACGCCAAGACCTTGGAACCGGGTAGTTATTTCAGCTCGAAGAGAGAGTCGGTACATCAGATCTCGTCCGATGGGCGAGAAGGAAGCATCATCTACGTACGTACCGACGACGAGTACGACGTCATTCCGGCGAAGTAACCGCGCTGGAATTGCGTGGTCACAAACGGCGCATGCCTTGGTGCGGTTTACTGACCACCGCCTACAAAGCAAATCTACTTGCGTCTGCAAGACGCTGGAAGCCGACGAAGGATCTCCTATCGAGCCGAACTCAGCTTAGCAACCCTTTGCGGACCTTCCGCAAAGCTATCCGGAGAGGGGTGTAACCCGTGGCCCGCTATTCGGGCACGTGGGGGCCGCGTAGCCTGTTCCAGGGGACGCCGCGCGTACCTCCCTGTAGGCTTGACGACGACTTCCCTTCCGTCGACACCCCTGGAACAGGCTACGCGCCCCCCACGCGCGCTCGGCGGGTTGCACCCTCCGGAGAGTCGATGACCTATACGCGCCGGCCTAGTCAGATTCGGCGCTAATCTCTGTCCTAATCCGTATATGGCCAGGGGTAATCAGCGAGAAGGCTCCTCGCATTTCGCTCCCGTGTGCAGCCAACGCTACAGAGATGATACGACTCTTGTGCTGCGTCGATAGGCCAGCTAAGCGAAACAAGACGACCCCGGCATGGATTAGCCGCTGCCGAAAAACCAGCTCACCGAAGTCCTTGTCGGAGGTCAACAACAGCGCTCTGCCGGCGTTTGCCAAGGCCAACACTGCTTGGTCGTCAATTCCGGGATCGAACTCCCGCACATAGTCCACGCGATGACCGGCAGAGCGAAGCGCAGCGACGATCGGTGCGTCGACATTCTCGTCTGCTAGCAGATTCATCCGCTTCGCCAGATACGGCGATCAGGCTGCGTTGGCATCCGTCGGATACAACACGTCGGCGTGCATCGCCTGAGCCGCAAAGCGCAAGGCGTCACGAATGTCCTCGGTCTTCAGCCGAGGGTTTGCCTCCAAGATCTGCGACTCAGACTCACCCGCCGCCAGACGTTCTAGGATTGATTCCACCGTGATGCGCGTTCCTTTGATCACCGGCTTTCCCATCATGATGTCAGGGTTAGATACGACGGGCATGGTTTGAACATCCTCTGGGCCTACGACTGGGCGAAGGATAGCGCAGAAAGCGTTTGGTAGCGGATCAAGATTACGAAACGACCGCTTGGAAACGGTTTCCTGCCTTTTTGAAGCGCCTTTTGCGGCAATACTTGTCGGCCGTTCATGGGACTTAGCAGTCGTCTCGGCGGCGAGGTCGGGGCCACGATCATCCCCGGATGGAGGAAGCCGTCTCCAATGAACCACCCCGTTTTCGTTGGTCGTGGCGAAATCCATACATCTCACGAGAAAGGCGGTTACTTCCGCGATGGGTCGGGAACAGCCTATCGCCGACGCGCAGAGGTCCCAGGGTTGGAGGGCGAAGGCACCAGAAGGGACACCACTCGGGCAGCGTCCGCTTTCTGGACTCACGGTCGGATTTCCTCCTCCACGGCCAGCGACCGCACTGCGTCCAGAGCGGTCGCTCAGTATGCGGCGCCGAGCGGCGGGTCTGGGTCGGTTACGGACCTTCCCGCCCTGTCTCGCACGGTGCCGCAATGTGACGAAGATAGCCGGTGGCGAGGTGGGTGAATGTTAGAAATTCGTGACGAAATATTGTTGGAGACGACACTTGGGGTCACCTGACCTCCCCACGACCGGAAATGCGGGGGGCTCGGCTCAGGCGGTGATGCGCCGGTAGATGTCCGACACCCGGTAGGGGAGCTTTGCCACCTTCTCCACCAGGGTGTAGCTCGCCGGGCCGAAGAGGTGGGGCAGGTAGGCTTGGGCCTGGTCGTCGATGGTGATACAGAAGGGGTGAACCCCCAGGGCGCGTGCCTCGAGCACCGCCTGGCGGGTGTCCTCGATCCCGTAGTCGCCGCGGTAGCCATCCTCGTCGTCTGGGCGGCCGTCCGAGAGCACCAGCAGGACCCGGGTGCGGGCCTCCACCTCCAGGAGCTTGCCGGTCAGGTGACGGATACTGACCCCCATGCGCGTGTAGTCCTGGGGTCGGATCCCGCTGATGCGGTGATGGACCGCCTGGTCGTAGGGCTCGCTGAAGGCCTTGACCCGATAGAGCTCACAGCGCATGTGGGGATAGCCGGAAAAGCCGTAGATGGCGTAGCGGTCGCCGAGCAGCTCCAAGGACTCACAGAGCAGCACCAGAGACTCGCGCTGTACCTCGTTGATCCAGCCCTTGGTGGATCCGCTCATGTCCACCATGAACAGCACGGCCACGTTGCGCTCCAGCTTCTTGCGCCGCTGGAAGAGTCGGTCGGTCTGCTCCAGCCCGTGGGCCTGGTCCGCGTAGGCCTCCACTAAGGCATCGATGTCCGGGTCCTCGCCGTAGGGCTCGCGTCTGAGGAGCTTCTCCTCCCCCCGCAGGGCCTCGAAGGAGCGGTAAAGGTGTTTGAGCAGGCCCCGGTACTTGTGCCGGGTCTCCTCGACGAAGCCATCCGCCTGTGGATGAACTGGGCGCTCCCGGAGCCGGCACCAGCCTTTGCGATAGCCCTGGCGGCCGTAGTCCCACTCGTCGTAGACGTGCGTATCAGACTCCTCGACTGGGGCCTCGCCCTCCGCGGCGGTACTCTGGCGGCGGCGATAGATGCCCTGTCCCGCCGCCTCCAGATACTCCGCGAGGATCTGCCCGAAGTCCTGGACGATGGAGTGCCTCAACTGCACCGTCTCCGGCAGGGGCTGGATGGGCTGGTCGCCGAGCACCAACTGGAAGGCGAAGCCACCGGGCCAATCGTCGTCCGGCTCCCGCTCCACCCGGAGGTCCGGGCGCTCGGCCTCGGGGACGGCGGCGCTCAGATTGCCCCCCAGCTCGTCGGCGATCACCGCA